>QZLA01000360.1 GCA_004796375.1 Desulfobacteraceae bacterium | reverse complement strand
ATCGAGATATTCACATGAGACGTTGTTTTCCACGGTTCAGCATGGATAACCGGCAGGCGAGTCCCATGATTTTAACCCCATTTTTGATTATCCGGTTGGAACCACTGGCCCCTGGCGGGTCTGTTTTGCGGCAAACTCAAGATGGTCGGCCATGGCGTTTGCGGCCGCTTCAGCGTCCCCTGCGGCAATCGCATCAACAATCACCCTGTGCTGACGGGTGAGGGTGTTGAACAGGTCAAGCGGGTGTGCATGTTCATCATAGATCCGGTCCGTTACCGTGCCGATCCAATCCAGGATAGAGCCCATCATATGGATGAGAAACGGATTGTGGGTCGCCGCGGCAATTCGGCAGTGCAGATCCACGTTCTGGTCATATCTAGGGGGCAGGGGACCTGTATTGCTTTCCATGGTCCGGACAATCTGAACAAGATCGTTGATATCCTTTTCAGAAGCCCGGTCAGCAGCTGTTCGCGCGGCCCAGATCTCTAAAACCTCGCGGATTTCCATCAGTCCTGAAAAAAAGGATCTGTCCGAGGCCATCTCTGCTGTGTAGTTCAAAATAACGCTTTCGGTGACAGACTTGACAAAGGTGCCTTCGCCGTGGCGCTGCTCCACGAACCCTAAACATTCCAGCCGGAGAACCGCTTCCCGGACCGAAGAGCGGCTGACGCTGAACAGGTCGCATAATTCCAGTTCCGGAGGAATTTTCTGTCCGGGCAAGAGAGTGCCTTCTACGATCAGGGATTTGATCTGGTCAAACACCTTGTCACGGACCTTTTTCTTGGGGATTTTTTTAAAAAGCGCTTTATCCATATAAAATTTCTCCGGTTTATTTCTCAGCCACAGCATCCTCAGGGATTGTCTTTACCGGGGTCGCTGTTTTCTGGAGCAGGGTCAGAATGATAAACAGAACCAAACCGGCTCCGTGGAGCCATAACATGGGCCAGAGCAGCATGACCCCGGCACCCAGAAAGCCGAGCCTTAATGCCCAGTTCAGTTCCCGGCGGTGAAACCCCTCAAAAAAGACGGCCATGCAGAACAGGCCAAGCAGCGCGGCAGCGCTTACCTCAGCCACCTCTAAAATAGATCCCTGGAAAAGGATGGGGGTATAGATGAAGAGCAGGGGAATGACATAAAGCCCCTTGGCGAGTTTCCAGGATTCAATGCCCGTGGCCAGGGGAGGGCTGCCGGAGATACCGGCTGCGGAATAGGCAGCCAGGCAGACCGGCGGGGTTACGTTGGCGTCCTGGGAATACCAGAAAATCAGCATGTGTGCCCCGATAAGAGAGGCCCCCAGCATTTCCAGGGAGGGTGCGGCCAGCACGGCCAGCACAATGTAGGAGGCGGTGACGGGCAGACCCATGCCGAGGATCAGGGAGGCCAGGGCAATGAGAACGATGGTCAGCATCATGCTTCCCTGGGCAAGTCCTGAGATCATGATTGAGAACTTGATGCCGGCACCGACCATGAGAACGACACCGATGACAATGCCCGAGCAGAGCAGGATGACCCCGGTGGTGACCATACCCCGGGTTCCCTGGGCACAGGCGTCCAGAATATCCCGGATACCCATACGGGTCTTCTTGTTCAGCCAGGACGCCGCCACGATGGAAGCGATGCCTGCGCAGGCTGCATAGGTTGGGGTGAAGCCGGCCATCAGCAGGCCGATCAGCACACCCAGGGGGATGAAAAAATGCCAGCCTTCCTTAATCACATCGGAAAGTTTCGGGATTTCATGGTCTTCCATCACGGCCAGCCCGTCTTTTTTGGCCCTGAGATGGACGAAAAAAGCCACGCTGATAAAATAGAGAAGGGCCGGTATGATGGCCACACCCACGATTTTAAGATAAGGGATCTGGGTCCACTGGCTCATGATAAAGGCGCCGGCCCCCATGATGGGAGGCATCAGCTGGCCTCCGGTGGATGCGGCCGCCTCCACGCCGCCGGCAAAAGTTGAACTGAAGCCCACCCGTTTCATCAAGGGGATGGTAATGGATCCCGTCCCAACGGTATTGGCCACGGCGGAGCCGGAGATAGACCCCATCATTCCACTGGCAAAGACCGCCATTTTGGCCGGCCCCCCTACCATTTTACCCATCACGGCAACAGACAGCCGGATAATAAAATCCCCTGCGCCCGATTTCAGAAGAAAGGCGGCAAACAGGACAAATAAGAAAACAAAGGTGGAGGATATGGTCGCAATGGTGCCGAAAATTCCGTCCGGCGCAAAATACATCCGGTAGAGCATCCGCTCAAGGGTCACCCCCGGGAACTGCCATATCCCGCCCATGTATTTGCCGAACCAGAGGGCATAGCCCAGAAAGCCCGCAGCCAGACAGGGAATGATATATCCTGCGGTCCGACGTGTGATTTCCAGCATCACGACAATGGCGATCCCGGCAAAGATCAGGTCCGACAGAATGGGCACCTCGTTCCTGGCATGAAGGGCGTCTTCGAACAAGACCAGGTAGAGCGCACAGGCAACGGAAACCAGGGCCAGAATGATATCCATCCATTTGAGTTTTATTGCAAAGCGCGGGTTAAACGGATAAATCAGATACCCCATGAACAATATAAACCCGAAATGGATGGCGTTTCTCTGAATTTCAGGCATGACACCCACGGTATTGACCCAGATATGAAACACGGCCATAAGGACACCCGTCCAGTAAAGAAGAGCCTCCATGTTTCGGGACAACTGTTTTCTTTCCACAACGGCCTCTCCGTCCGTCTCTTTTACGGTATTGGTCTCAGTCATTGTCTTGTGCCTCAGAGTCCTGTGCTGATTCCCCTGCGGGAGGATTTTACAAAGGGGCCGGCAGGGTGAATGCCCGGCCGGCCCGGAGCTTTGGTATTACAGCAGGGATGCGGGGATTTCTATCCCGACTTCCTTGTAGTATTTTGCAGCACCCGGATGGAGGGGAACCGGCAGACCGGCAATGGCCTTTTTGATGTTCATAACCTTGGTGGCCTTGTGTATGGTGGCCAAAAAGGGCAGGTTTTCGTAAATGGTTTTGGTGATCAGGTAGACCGTTTCCTCTGATACATCGGGGTGGACCGCCAGGAAATTGGGCTGGGAGATGGTGTTGATATCTGTTTTCTGTCCCGGATACGTATTGGCCTTGATCACATAACGGTTCCAGATGGGATACTTGGCCTGAACGATGGCCATCTGTTCGTCTGTAAAATCCAGAACCTTTACATTTTTATCCCCCATCTGGGCAAAAAGCTGTGTAATAGCGGCTGCAGGCGCACCGGCCGGAATGTTGGAGCCGATGATCCGCTTGTCCATCATGGCCTGGGCACTTGGGGTATAGCCTAAGTACTCGAGAACCATGTCTTTTTCCGGGTCAATACCAAGGGCCTTGAGGATGGTTCTGCCGGAACCTTCGGTGCCGGAGCCACGCTTGCCAATGGAGAATTTTTCACCCTGGATATGGCCCAGGTCTGAGATCGTGCCGGTTTTGACCGCTTTTTTGGCCAGGGAAAAATGCTCCACATTTTCCCATAGCATGGAGACGGATCTGAAATCCTTAACCGGCTTACCCTTGTAAGGACCCATTCCCTGGTAGGCGTTCAGTCCGAACAGGGACTGGAGGATGGCCATCTGGGCTTCCTTGTTTTTGAGCATCTGCACATTTTCCCCGGATCCGGCAGAGTTGATCGCCGTGACCGTGATGCCGTATTTTTTGGCCAGTTTGATGCTTGAAAGAGTGCCGATGGCAACACCCACGGGATAATAGGTGCCTCCGGTGGTGGCCGTGGCCAGGATCAGGCTTTCTCCGGCTTGTGAACATACTGGGTTAATGCAAAAACAGACAGCCGCTGTGAGAAGGGTTACTAACAATTTTTTGAACATCTCCACCTCCTTGGTTAAACCTCAATATATTGTTTTAATTTCATCTTCGGGGCTTTACGCCCGAACATGCCTGTGGTATACCGCGAATAAGTAGTCAGATGTCAGACATCTTCTCTTTAATCAATGAGAATGGTGTGTGTCAACCCTTTTTTACTGCTGCTGCGAGAGACCATATGCGCTATCCGGATTATATCGAAGCCCCTTTCCCATTCCCGGCCTTTTCACGGGTTGAGATGTATTACCCTGGAAAAGCCCTGGCAGATCCGGCAAAGGAACTTGAAACCCAATTGTCCAGGGAATTGGACCGGGCAGGTGTCAAGGCCGGCCAGAGGGTTGCCGTGGGTGTGGGCAGCCGGGGTATTGCCAATATCTCCGCTTTTGCGGCCGTCATCTGCCGCAGTATCCGGGGTAAAGGGGCAGATCCTTTTATAATCCCGGCCATGGGCAGCCACGGGAGCGCCACCCCCCAGGGCCAGGTGCAGGTCCTTAAGCACCTGGGCATCACAGAAGACTCCTGCAAAGCACCGATCTGCCCGGACATGGCGGTGACCCGGATCGGTACGGCCCTGGATGATGTACCGGTTTATTTCAGCACCGAGGCCCTGAAGGCGGATCACACCATTTTCATTAACCGGATCAAGCCCCACACCAAGTTCAAGGGGCCCATGGAAAGCGGATTGTACAAAATGATGGCAGTGGGCCTGGGCAAGCATGAAGGCGCGATAGCCTATCACAGCATGGCCCTGAAGCATGGATTCTACAACCTGCTCAAAGCCATGGGGGATGTGATTGTTGAGAAATCCAATGTGAGTATTGCCGTGGGTGTGGTTGAAGATACCCGGGACAGGACCATGGCCGTATCGGTGATGCCGGCGCAAGAGATTTTTGACCGGGAACCGGGCCTTTTAGAAACAGCCAAGGCCCATTTTCCCAGACTGCCTTACAGGGATCTGGATGTACTTGTCATTCGGAGGGTGGGAAAGGAGATCAGCGGATCAGGCATGGACCCCAACGTCACGGGCCGGACGTATGATTTGATGGAAGATGACTTTTCCCAAAGCCTGAGTGTCAAACGGGTGGCCATCCTCAGCCTGTCCGCAAAAACCGCGGGCAACGGCATCGGTATCGGCAATGCCGACATCATTACGGAAAAGGTATTCCAGAATCTGGACTACGAGGCCACTCTTATGAACGCACTGACCTCGGTGTCCCTGCGAAAGGCATTTATTCCGGTCCGGCTGCCCACTGAAGAAAAGGCCATCCAGGTCGCCTGCCAGACCATTGGCCCCTTGCTTCCGGAAGAGCTTAAGATCGTGATCATTGAGGATACCCTGCACATCACCCGTTTCTGGGCCAGCCAGGCACTGCTTGATCAGACCCGGGCCGTCAAAGGGGCCAGGCTCGGTGAGAAAATCCGGTTGAAATTCAATCCCAGGGGAGATCTGATTTTAAATTGAGCACATTTCTTCAAGGTATTGATCCTGCACTCTTCTGGCAGTTGCCGCTTCTGTTCCTGGCAGGAATTGCTGCCGGCCTGCTCAATGTCCTAGCCGGTGGCGGATCCCTTCTGACCCTGCCGCTGCTGATATTCATGGGACTGCCCAGCAGCATTGCCAACGGCACCAACCGGGTGGCAATCTTCTTCCAGTGTCTTTTTGCCATCCGCGGTTTTCGCAAACGCGGCTATTTTCCCCTTGAGCTGATCCTGCTGTGCACGCCTCCTGCACTTTTTGGCAGCTGGCTCGGTGCCGGCCTTGCCATCAGTATGGATGATCTTCTCTTCAAACGGGTACTGGGTATCATCATGATCGGCGTATTGGTTCTCTCCATACTTGATCCCATGAAACGGATGACACAGGACGCTGCCCGTTTGGGAACATGGCATAAAGTGGTGCTCTTTATTTCCTTTTTCTTTGTGGGGGTCTACGGCGGGTTTGTTCAGGCAGGCGTCGGATTTATCATTATTTTTGCCCTGCTTTTCCACGGTCTGGATCTGTTGCGCATCAATGCAGTGAAAGTCTTTGTGGTTTTTCTTTATACGGCGGTGGCCTTAGGCGTATTTGTCTACCACGGCCAGGTCAATTACAGCCTGGGAATCGGTCTTGCTGCCGGTAATTCCATTGGAGGGATGATGGCCCCCAGGATCGCCGTGGCAAAGGGCCATGACTGGATTAAAAAGGTTGTTAACGTGGCGGTGTTTATTTTTGCCATGAAACTGCTCGTTTTTCCCTGAATGCGCGGATCACGTGCTCGGAAAAACGGTCGATGATCTCAGACGAAGCTTTCCGCGGTTTATGAAGGGTGATATTGGATACCGGCAGGACGGGCAGGCCGTCCTCGATCCCGGCCACCTTCAGATCCTCAGGTACATTGCTGTTTATGATGGGGGCGATGGCAAAGCCGGCTTTGACTGCATCCAGAAGCCCTGAAATACTTCGGGAGACATAGACGATCCGGTATGGGATTCCGGACCTGTCCAGTGCCTCCAGTGCCCAGGTCCTGAATATGCAGTCCTCTTCAAAAGTAGCCAGGGACAGGGCTTTATGAGGCTGGAGTATAAATTCAGGGGAAGCGGCCCAAACCACGGGGTCATGGGCGATCACCTGACCCCCCTCACTGATCTGGGTGCAGATCCCAAGGTCCAGTTCGCCTTTGTCAACGGCATCCTTGATCACATCGGAGTTGTCACACCGCATCTCCACCGTCACATCCGGGTAGGCACGGGCAAACCGGGCCAGCAGATTGGGGAGAACCCCTGTGGTATAATGTTCAGGAGATCCGAAACGGATATGACCCGCAAGGTTGGGTTTGGACAGGGCTGAAACAGCCTCATCATGCTCACGAACCATGCGCATGGCATAGTTGATCAATATATTCCCCTCTGCCGTCAGTTTGATGGTTTTACCCACCCGGTCAAACAGCTTCTTGCCCACCTCATTTTCCAGCCGTTTGATCTGCATGCTCACGGCAGACTGGGACAGGTTCATCAGGGTGCCGGTCCGGGTGAAATTCTTTGCCTCGGCCAGGGTAACAAAGGTCCTTAGATAATCAATACGCAGGTCCATAACTATCACAGTTTTTGATTAATGATATTGAAACAATTCATTTGACGGATAACTATACCATGGATAAATTATGACTCAAGAACAAATTGGCATACATGTAAAGAATAAGGAGATATCATGAAAGTTCTAATCATCGGCGGAAACGGCACCATTGGATCAAAAGTCAGTGAACATTTTTCCAAAAAGCACGAGGTGATTACCACGGGTCGGACATCCGGGGATGTCGAGTTTGACATGACCGACAGTCAGTCGATCAAGGCGATGTTCGATCAGGTGGGAAAGGTGGATGCAGTGGTCTGTACGGCAGGTGAGGCCAAGTGGGCAGCCTTTGATACCCTGAGCGAAGACGATTTTTATATCGGTATCAAAAGCAAGCTCATGGGCCAGGTCAACCTGGTCAGGATCGGCAAGGACTATATGAATCCAGGCGGGTCCTTTACCCTTTCTACCGGGATTCTGGCAGATCACCCGGTTCTCATGACCACCAGTGCGGCCATGGTCAACGGCGCGATTCACAGCTTTGTCAAAGCCGTGTGCCTGGAACTGAAAAACAGTATCCGGATCAACGTGGTATCATCCGGACTGGTTGAAGACGCAGTGGACCGCTATGAAGCCTATTTTCCGGGTCACAACCCGATCCCCATGAAAAAGGTGGTCAACGGGTTTGTAAAAAGCGTGGAGGGTGCGGCCACCGGCGAGATCATCCGGATGTATGACAACTGCTGAATCCCTTTGTCGAGCGGTTGGCGGATTCGTTATTTTTTTAAACAATATACCTTTGAAATCCGGTCACAACCGCTGCTCCGGCAGGCTTTCCGGTCATTGATGACCCAGGTCGGGGGCGAGTTCTTTTTAAGTTTAAAGTCTGTTGCTGATTTATGCCCCTTAGATTTACAAAATGCATCAGCCGCAGGTTTACCGCAGTTCTTTCCCCATTCCCGGCAGTAATCAAGGGCATACCCATTAACCCTGGGATTGCTGTAAGAAACGATACGGGCAGATGACCGGGGCTTTGTCTTTTTTTTGGGCTTGCTGGCGGATGGCTTCTTTTTGGGCTTGAGCAACTTGGCCTGACCCATTTCGCATTTGAAATCCGACTTGTCAAACCGTACCAGAAACGCTCCGGTTGAGGAATAGTTGTCGGCAACCCCCTCCCGGGGGCAGATCACGCCAAGATCTGTCATGGTTAGATGTTTGATATTGCTTAAATTGGTATTCTTGATCGCTTTTTTGCAGGCCCGGGTATGGGGGTACAGAGGGTCGCTGCTGTTGGATTTGAAATGTTTTTTTACCTTTGCAACCGCTTCATTACAGGCCGATTCCAAAAGCCCATGGTTGGTTTTACGCGACGCAGCCTTACAGGAGATATGTTTGCTTTTGGCATCACCTTTTGCATCATACAAGCTAAAGATAACAAAGGATTTTTTACCATTCTTGTGAGTATACTCGATCCTTGCCATGGCATAGGCCCTCCGCTCTTTCTTGCATCTCGCCGCTGCCGGCTGAAGTACAAAAACCAATGATAGCATCACACTCAACAGGAGTGTTGCAAAAGCAGCCATGGAACTTTTATTCATCAGACCCTTCATCACTTTCTCCCTCCTATCCAATTGAACGGTTGTCACCGGTACGCTAACCATTACGTAATAAGAAACACGAGCGTTTCATATAGGTTATAAGAAAAAATGGTATGGTTCAAACACAGGGGGAGAAATAATGTAAATCTAACATTCTGATCTTGATATGGCCTGACCCCTATTCTCTGTGTGCCGACCGGATCTGTGCGGGTTTTCTATGACTAAAGCCCCAGGTCCTCGTTGATGAGCACCACCTTGATGCGGTTCTTGGGAAAGGAACGTTCCACAATGGACCACATGCGGCAGATTCGTTCCGGACTCTTGCAGTCCATGCACTTGGATGTTTTGGCGCAGGGGGTTTTCTTTTTTAGCCTGGCGGCATTGGCCGGGGCAGCATAGTGTTTAACTCGATGCATGGCCGCAGGGATATCCTCAACGATCTTGTTCCGGCCCACCAGGATGATCACCTCTTTGGGGCCAAAGGTGATGCCGCCCACCCGGTTGCCCACCATATCCAGATTCACGAGCGCCCCGGTCTCGGACAGGGCATTGGTGCCGGTGATGAACAGGTCCACCAAAAGGGCCGGGCGGGCCAGTTCGAGCCACTCATCAATGGTCCGGGATTTGCCGTCAAACAGGTCGATCAGATCGACCTCAGGATTTTTTTTGAGTGCGTCAAACAGCCCGGCGCTTTCACAGGTATGTGAATCCCCATAGGTGATCCGTTTTGCACCGGTTTTTGGCAGAATCTCTTCCAGGACGATACGGCAGGCATGGGAGCGGTCATTGGCGATATAGGCTTCAAACTCGTTGGTTTCCAAGGTCTTCTTCAGATCAAGCAGTCGCTTGTGCCAGAATTCATTGAGATTTTCGGTCATGGGGTGTTTCCTTTATGAGCCAGAACGATTGATATCGCTTAGAATATCCACGCCCAGCTGCATACAGATATCGGGAATATCCATGAAGAGCCAGTTTTCGTGGAGTTTGCCGGTATCATCTGCACAATACCAGTCTGCGACACGCATCTTGAGTTTTTTATGGGTTGCCGGCAGGTTCAGCCATTTCGATCCGGTGTGGGTGGCAGTGAGTGTCCCCCAATGGGTGGTGCATGCAATGGGGCCGTCACTGATCCGGCAGTAATGCTCGGTGCCGTGCCGGTCCGGAAATGAGTTCAGGAAGGGCTGCTGGTGGTCAGCCTTGAACTGGTCCATGCCCCGGACTGCGCCGATACCGGCCGGTGCAAAGTAGATGAAGTGATCACTCCAGCAGTGACTGTGCTGCATGCTGGCAAGATCCTTGCCGTCATAGTCATGCAGCGCTTTATGCATGCCTAACACCGTATCCAGGGCGTCCTGTCTGGGGTCATCATCACCCAGGCGGATGCCGTTGTGCATTTTAGGTCCGGGCTGCATGCACACGGTTCCGGGCATGGGCCTGAAGGGATAGAATCCGGCCTGGCGCATCACATCTGGAATATCCAGCAGGATATGGGTTTTTACGATCCTGCCGTCCTTTACCTTATGAAATTCTCCCTTACGCAGGAACAGTATTTTCCGGGTGGGTTGAATCCCCAGCCATGGACGGGTAAAAGTCCCGCAGATATGGCCCATGGCCGTGATCCAGTATTCATCTTTGTAAAGATCACCGGCAAAGATATCGACCCGGTGTTCCATGTCGGGCAGGGCATCCGCCAGAGGCTCCCAGAATGCTTCGGCAGCCTCTGGAATGCCATGGATGGTATTGAAGGGATGAAAGACTTCAAATACGGCATCATCTGCATAATACTTGGACAGAACGTTGGCAAAACTTCCGGGTTCGGTGCAGTCCAGTTCTTCAAGAAGCTCCCACACCCGGGATTTATTGGTTTTTCTTGCGTGTAAATCCATTGATATTCCTTATGAGTTCAACACCATGCCAGGTGCACGACCTATCCTTTGACAGCCCCGGCAGTCAGCCCGCTGACGATCTGACGCTGGAAGAACAGCACCAGTACAAACAATGGTGCGGTGGCCGAGACAACGGCAGCCACGGCAAACATGACGTTGCCCTGCTGCTGGACGTTACCCATGAAGCTGGCAATTGCGGGAATCATGGTCTCGTTCTCCCCGGAGAGGAGCATGGAGGTAACAGCAAAGTCATTATAGGCCAGCAGGAAACTGAACAGGCCGGTGGTGATGACGCCCGGCCACATGACCGGGATAATAACATGCCGGAATGCCTGAAACCGGGTGCAGCCATCCACCATGGCACTTTCATCCATATCTTTGGGGATATTCAGGAAGAAGCTATGGAGCATCCACAGGGTGAAAGGCTGATTGATGGCCACCAGCACAATGATCGTTGTGGGCAGAATGCCCCATAGATTCCACTTAAAGAATGGCAACAGGTAACCCGAAACCAATGTGATATGGGGCATGGCACGGAAAACCAGCGATATCATCAATATCCAGAAAGCATACCGCTGCCCCGATCGCGCCAGTGCATATCCCCCTAAGGTGCCAAAGGTGAGTGAAATCACCACGGTAAAGAATACCACGATGCTGGTGTTGATCACGTTGCGCCAGAATTCCTCCTGTACCCAGGCGCCGTGATACCCCGCACCAGTAAATGCGCTGCCAGTCTCCTTAAGCGTATGAACACCGTAGATCGCGTTTGACCAGTCTGCCTTTGAAAAAAAATCCGCCTGCACCTTGAAACTGCCCCAGAGCGTCCAGACGAAAGGGAAAGCGGCGATGATCAGCCAAAGTCCGACCAGCATCATGGAGAGTACGGTCAGGGTGGAAAAACGAGATTTTGCCTTGGTTATCATTGCTTAGTGCCCCTTTCGGTTAAAGTCACGCCAGGTGCGGATCAGCACCGGGGTCAGCAGGATTGCCACGCCGATAATCGTCATCATCGAAGTCGCACCCGCTGCACCGAAAAGCGGTCTCCCGCTTTCCCGCAATTCGTTGAAGATGATCACGGATAGAGAGGATGCGTGGGCTTCGGCCGACAAACCGATAATCGGTTCAAAGACCCGAAAATTGTCCATCAGAAGAATCAGCGTGATGAACGTCACCAAAGGCATCAGATGCGGAACAATGACATGAATCATTTGCTCCCATTTCGAGGCACCATCGATCATGGCTGATTCCAACGTATCCATCGGTACGGTCTGCAATCCGGCATAAAAAACGATAAAACTGAACGGCAAAAGGTGCCAGATGCCGTAAGTGATGACTGTTATCCAGGTCAGCGGTCCAGACGCCTTCAAACTCAGTGAAGGGTCATTGAAAATTCTCTGAAGTGTCGCACCGATGACACCGTCGCCATCCACCATCCAGAACAGGGTCAGCGCGCCCACCAGCGGGGTGACGATCATCGGCAGAAGCGAGACAAATATCGTCGGCCCCTTGAACAGTTTCGGCAAATTGTTCACCCCAACCGCCACGGCAAGCCCGAGTATCAGCACGAACGGCGTCACCACAAATGTGTAGGTCAAGGTGAATACCAGGGCTCTGTAGAACGGCAGGTTGAACACATCATTCAGAAAAGCCGGCAGGCCGTCACTGGTGCGCCATGCTTCACCGACCTCGGCAAACGCCAGGTGCGAGCGGTTGGTATACGTTTTGAAACCGTTGAAGCGGCCCAGCGGTTTTTCTTTCCGTAATTGGGCCGTCGCCTCCTGATCGATTGTGGTGGTCTCAATACAGCCAAATGGGTCGCAACTTTTAGAAACGACAAGAACATGCTCATGCTCGATATGCAGGGACTGAATAAAAACCGAGACGATGGGCAACGCGATGAAAAGGACCATCGCGGTCAACGTTGGCAGAATGAACCAGAAAAAAGTTCGATGTTTCATAAAGCGCCTCTAGGATTGAATGATCATTATGGGTGAAGGGGGGTCAAAGCACCCCCTTCACGTCGATTTTTATTTCAAAAATCCTTTTTCCTTGGCGGCATTGGTATAGGCTGCTTCCGCATCAGCCAGAGCCTGCTCGGCACTTTCATTCCCTTTGAGAAAGTCGACCAGTTCTACACCCAGCGCCTCATGCATCGGGCCAATGTACGGGATCAGCGGATAGGATGCCGCACCGGCGCGGGCCGTTGCTGAAACACCTGCTGCAGCCGGGCCCGGTTTAAAACCGTCGATCAGCCAAACCGCATCGTCGTTATGCTCGGCAACCATTTCCGGCGTCATGGCACTGACCAGGGCTGCAAAGGTGGCTTCGGCGTCATCATCCGGAATATTTTTTGCGATGGTGATGCCATCCCACCACAGTGTCGCCGCAGGTATTGACCCGCCGCCAACGGTGGGTGCCGCGGACAGAACCGTGTTTGAAGTCACCTCTTTGCTTGAGCCTTCTTCATCCAGGATCACGGCGCCACGGGAGCCCCACATGATACCGATGGCAGCCTTGCCGGCCTCCCACAGGCCCTGGGTTTCGTTGGAAGCCTGTGTCAGGTGATCGGGATGCGCGTATTCAGCCAGTGCTTTCATGCTGTTGAGCGCAGCAACACCTTTTTCATTGTTGATGTTTGGTACGGCCGAACCCGGCTTGAAGTGTGTACCGCCGTGTGCCAGGAAGAACAGGTTGAATACTTCGCCGATATTCCAGCCAACCTTCAGATTGGTCACGATGGGATACTCCATGATGCCGGCAGCGCGGATTTTTTCAGCGGCATCCAGAACCTCTTCAAGGGTGGCCGGAGTTTTCGTGACACCGGCCTTGGCCAGTATGTCCTTACGGGTGAACAGATGCTGCGAATTTGCCATAAATGCAACAGCCATCACCTTGCCGTCAAGGGTGATGAGCTGGCTTGGCTTCAGATGCGCACCGTACTTTTCAACAAGGTCATTCAGCGGGCGGATCAGATCCTCGTTCATCAACTGGGTCAGGGTTGAGTTTGCAACGATGACCGAGGTGTATTCAGCTGGGTTCGGTTTCAATGCAGCATTCATGATCAACCGTGTGTCATCCTTGTGGGTGACGGTAAATTCATTTGCATTGGCTTCGCAGTTGATTTTGGCTGTACCAGCCACAGCATGGATTGCCGGAAAATCGCTGCCAAGGATTCGGACCGACTTACCCTTCGGACCACAATCGGCGGAAAAAGCTAATGATGCCATAAGGCCAACAATAGCGACTGCAGTAATGATACTCTTAAGTTTCATGTTATTCTCCTTTGGTTTGGACGGTTGTGAAAAATAATATTCATATCCGATCCCCGGTTTGGGCATCGAACAGATGACAGCTTGTAAGCGGGACTGAAAAAAACACATCGTCCCCTATTTCTGCACGGTAATCCTTGTGGGCTTTCACTGAAACCAGTGCATTCCCGGCCTTAACCGTCACCATGACGGCATCGCCCAAGAGCTCACGGGAATAAACTTTTGCGTTGATCTGGGCCCGGGTATCGCAAACACTCGCGTCCTCGGCCCGGAACCCCAGGACAGCCGGTCCGTCGGGTGCACTAAGGCCGCTGATTTGCACGTTTGTATCGGTGAATATCCCGTTCGCTACAGTCCCCTGCATCAGGTTCATGGCCGGTGAACCGATAAACCCTGCAACAAAGGTATTGGCCGGGTTGTTATATATATCCGTGGGGGTTCCCACCTGCTGGATAATTCCCTTGTTCATCACCACGACCCGATCGGCCAGGGTCATGGCCTCGATCTGGTCGTGGGTCACATAAATGGTGGTCACATTCAATTCGTGCTGGAGATTCTTGATCTGGGCACGGGTTGAAACACGCAGCTTGGCGTCCAGATTGGACAGGGGTTCATCCATCAGAAAAACGGTGGGTTGGCGAACAATGGCCCGGGCAAGAGCCACGCGCTGCCGCTGGCCGCCGGAAAGTTCGGCCGGTTTCCTGTGGACGAAATCTTCGAGTTCAACCATTTCCACCGCCCGCATTACCTGCTCATCGTGCTGCTCTTTCGGGACTTTCCTGACCTTCAGGGGGAAGCGGATGTTCTCGTACACGTTCATATTGGGGTAGAGGCCGTAACTCTGGAACACCATGGCAACATCCCGGTCCTTGGGTTCAAGGTCGTTAACCACACGGTCCCCGATCTTGATTTGGCCTTCAGTGACATCCTCAAGGCCTGCGATCATCCTCATGGTGGTGGATTTGCCGCAGCCCGAAGGGCCCAGCAGCACCAGAAATTCACGATCATCAATGGTCAGGTCGAAATTGTCGACACCGACGAAATCACCCCACCGCTTGGAAACATTTAGCAACTCTATTCTGGCCATTCATACCTCCGATACATTCAAGGCAAGAAAAAATTCACGGTTGACTTCAATCTGCATACAATGCACCTCGTGACACCGTCACTACGGGGCACTCCGCATGCAGGACTATATACTGGGCCACGGAACCGAACAGGAGCTTGCCTACCCGGGACCGCTTTTTGGGTCCGATAAACAGCATATCCGCCTTGAGCCTTTCGGCTATCCGGATGATGATCTCTCCGACTTCATGATCATCCACATCGAGATGAACCTTGTACGGCACCTCAACGCCTTTGAACAGGTCCTTAATTTCGGAATGGAACTGTTCTTCCATTGCAGCAAGCTGCTCGTAATCGATGGGGTCTTTCCGGTGTACGGCTTTAACAATATCAAGATCGGCATTCCAGACGCGGGCATGTTTTTGAGCTTCTTTGATCACCCGCTTTGATAATTCCGTATCATCGTAGCACGCTATAAACTTCATCCCAACCTCCAGGTTTAATGGTTAGAATATTATGATGATTTAATGGTGTATTGATTTAGACACTTATCATCAAATTAAATTTATTTGATAAAAAATATTAAAGCCTTTTAATATTTTATTATATATTGTATTAATGTATGTCAACAATTAAATTAATTATTTTCTAATTTTTGGATAATCTGCTATAGACTGCGCTGAACATGAATACTGCCCGGCCGTGAACACGCAGGAGGGCGACATAAATAGCAAATGACTGTATGAGAGGTGTATGTCAATGAATCCGCGCCAGCAGGCCAGTGCCGAATACGTAAAACAGCTTATTGAAGCCGGCCCATTACCGAGAAATCAGGTCGCCACCATCTCGGGCCTGACCAATACCTATATCCGTGACCTGGAACGTGGGGCCATTGTCAATGCGGAACGGGGTAAGATCATTGCCCTGGGGCTTGCCTTGAATCAGACCCTGGCTCAGCTGGACGAAATGTTGCGGCTTTTTGACCGGGCACCTTTATCTTTAGATGATATCCCTTTATTTCTCGCCATTGCCGGGAAGAGCAAGTCTTCATCTGTCCTCCTGCCGGTTCGCAATCCCTTCTCCTTTGACCTGTACACCATAGCCGCCATCAAAACACCTGGAAAACATGCCCTGGCCAGCTACAAACCGACAGCGGCCCTGCAGCCTCAAGGGTATTGGCTCCATGAGCACCGCCAGCGACTGGATGAACATGCCATCTACGGCGAACTGGTGGAGGCACTGGGATGTGAAATGGGGCATAAACTGGAAACCCTTTTAAAGAGCTGGCCGGTAGAGCAGTATGTCAGCCGCCATGCCATGGAAGAGTACCTATCTGCAAACCAGGACCCGGAGCGAAGAAAATGGCATGTGGCCCATGTAAAACGATTGATTGAATATCTGGACCGGTATGAGAACCTCGGATTCAACTTGACACACCAGAGTTCCAGCTTCCTGTTCACCCTGAAAACCGCAACAAAAAGCAGCAAATTCAAGGACCATTTACTTATATCCTATCCGCTGCAGCCAGGCCCGAAGCTCAGAAATGTCGGGCTTCTGGCAGGGTTCTCCACGGGTAATTCCGTGATGATTGCCAGTTTTCATGAGGAACTGGGGATATTGAGGTCGTTGGTCGATGAAAAACTCCAGGATAGGCAAAAGACCATCGATTACCTGGAAAAGCTGATCACAAGATCCCAGGCCGGATTTTAAAGGCCTGGACATCAGGGAAGAAGGCCATCTGACCGTTGCATCTCCACACCGGAAACCTTCTGGGCCATGGCACTGGTGATCAGACCTTCGAGCTCCCGTGCAGCAGTTGGACAGTCAAGCCCCTGGGGGCGGATATTGGAGATGCAGTTACGCTGGGCATCGGTACGGCCTTTTTTAGGGGCCCAGGTCATGTAGATGCCCATACTGTCGGAGGCACTCAGGCCCGGACGTTCACCAATCAGAATGATGCTGATCCGTGCACCCAGGGCAGAGCCGATATCATCGGCAATGGCCACCCTGGCCTGTTCGGCGATCACAACAGGCGTACAAGACCAGCCATGTCGGTATGCAATGGGCCGGAAATGATCCATGAAAGGGAGGGCATTGTCATGGATGGACCGGGTGGACAGGCCGTCGGCAACGATGATGCACAGATCGGATGCCCGGTTTTCCGTTGACCGAAATTCCTCTAATACAGACAGCGAAGCCCCATTGATCAGCCGCCCCAAATCCGGGCGCTGCAGATACGCTGTTCGATCGTTTGCGCGGCTTTGTACGCGTAGAACATGAATATCTTGATCCCGAAGTTTCTGTTCGATCAGGTCCGCTGCAAAAGGGAGGTGCACTGCGTCCCGTGCATGGGCATGATCCAGATCAAATTTGAGCATTTCCCTGGTGGAAATGCTGGAACCCGAACGGTTCAGGCCGATACGGGCCGGGGTTAATGCCTGCAGCTGCTTTAGAACATCCATGGGTGAAACAGGGGTTGACATCACGTCTTTATCCAAGTCAGATCTCCTTTAGGTAGGACAGCAGCCGGGGGGGCGCGGCATTAGAAACCAGACGCTGCTTATCATCGATGATCCCCATGGCCTTGAGCCAGGATTCGAATTCCGGGGCGCACTTCAACCCCATCACCTGGCGCAGATAATTGGTATCATGAAAGGAGGTGCTCTGATAATTCAGCATGACATCATCCGCACCCGGCACGCCCATGATGAAATTGACCCCTGCGGCCCCAAGCAGGGTCAACAGGTTATCCATGTCGTTCTGGTCGGCCTGGGCATGGTTGGTATAGCAGATATCACATCCCATGGGCAGGCCTAACAGTTTACCGCAGAAATGGTCTTCAAGGCCTGCTCGGATGATCTGGGTACCGTCATAGAGATATTCCGGCCCGATGAATCCGACCACGGTATTCACAAGTAATGGATCATACTGTCTTGCAACGGCATAGGTCCTGGCTTCCAGGGTCTGCTGATCAACTCCGTGATGGGCATCGGCCGACAGTGCGCTGCCCTGGCCGGTCTCAAAATACATGACTTGATTGCCGATTGTCCCTCTCTTCAGTGACAGGGCGGCGTCCCGGGCTTCCTGGAGCAGGGCCAGGGTGATGCCGAACCCGGTATTGGCACCTTCAGTTCCGGCAATGGACTGAAACACGATATCCACAGGACCCTTTTGTTCAATGATGGCTAAGGTATTGGTGACATGGGTCAGGATGCATGATTGCACCGGCATGTGGTACCGCCGCCGGATATCATCCAGCAGGATCAGCAGTTCCGATGTCCCAGGAATATCGTCAGTGACCGGATTGATCCCGATAACGGCATCCCCGATCCCGTTGAGCAGGCCGTCGATAATCGCAGCGACAATTCCCTTGGGGTCATCCGTGGGGTGATTGGGCTGAAGTCTGCTGGACAGATGCCCTTTGAGCCCGATGGTGCTGCGGAACCGGGTGATGGTTTCAATTTTATGTGCGGTCAGTATCAGGTCCTGGTTGCGCATCAGCTTGGATACGGCAGCCGCCATCTCAGGAGTGATACCCGGAGACACACGGCTTAACTCTTTGGCTGTTGTATCATAGGCCAGCAACCAGTCACGGAACTCCCCGACAGTCATGGATGACAGGGGCGCAAATGCGTCAGCATCATGGGTGTCCATGATCAGCCGGGTGACCTCATCTTCCTCATAGGGGATCACGGTATCATTCAAAAAATCAGCCAGCGGCAAATCAGCCAGTAAAAACCGGGCCGCCACCCGCTGTGCTTCGGATTCAGCAGCCACCCCGGCCAGGCAGTCTCCCGACTTCAAGGGACTGGCCTTGGCCAGGAGATCTTTCAGATCACTGAACTGAAAGGCCTTAGAACCGATGGTATGCGTGTATGGGGACGACGGCATCAGTTTACAGCGGCGGACGCACCGCCTGGCGGTCGATGGTGAATTCGCGCATCCGTTCAAACACATCCACATTCAGCAGATGGTACACGTGGAGGATATCCACCAGGACCCAGTTTTCCCGGATCAGGCCATTTTCGCACCGCCAGAAATCAAGGCTTCTCATGGTGAGCGGCTGTCCTGCCGGAGCAATGCCCAGCCACCCGTCCCCGGAAATGGTCATCCTCATGTTGGGCCAGCCTGTGACCGCAACATAGTCGCCGTCGGCAAAGAAATGGTGGCAGTTGTCCGAGGCAGATCCGCGGTCAGGCATCGCCTTGAGAAACGGGATCTGGTGCCAGTTGCGGAAACCTGAGATCCTGCGGTTGGTGCCAATGCCGGCCGGGCCGTACCAGGTCATCTTCGGGTGCCAGAACGCATCCAGGGTCATGGCTTCAGGGCCGTGATCGGCGTGCTTTGAAAGTCCGTTCAGCATATCGAGCACCAGCTTCTGGCTGGCTTCTGCTCGGTTGTCATCCCTTGGCGACAAAGACAGGCCGTCCTGGGTGGCCGGCGCCGGGATCATCCATTCCACCCCTAAGCTCGGGCTCATGGGCCAGGCCCGGGCCTGCATCATCAGCTGGGGGATATCCCAGATCGCCTGCATCTCTGTGATCCGTCCGCCTTCCACACGAAAGAACTCATGGAACCGCATGGCAACGGGGTGGCACGTGGGCGGGATATCCAGCCAGGGCTGTTCAAACACACCCACATAGTGACCGCCGCACCCCACCCAGTCTCCCTCGGTATTTGAAGGGCCGGCCATCACGATGAAATCACGGCGCTCGAGATCCGGGACAGCATGGATCAGGGGCTGATAGGCGGTTTTGAATAACTCCTTTGGACCGGTAAGGTCCCCGAACGGATGGGTCAGGTGAATGGCTGCATGGGGTGAGAACACCTCATCCATTACGGAGAGAATGGTATCCGGGTTCAGGTCATAAAGGGCATGTCTTAATTTTGCAACGACGTCTTTGTTAATGTCATGTATGCTGCTCATGGTTCTATCTGTTCTCCTATAAAGTTAGCTTCAACCAGGATTCCCACAGGGTCTTTGAAAAAGATCTGTACCATATCCAGGTCCTCAATGGTAAAGGATTGATATGAGAG
Source organism: Desulfobacteraceae bacterium (assembly GCA_004796375.1). Classification (GTDB taxonomy): domain Bacteria; phylum Desulfobacterota; class Desulfobacteria; order Desulfobacterales; family Desulfobacteraceae; genus MADRE2. Next base: position 2,251 of record QZLA01000360.1, on the reverse strand, counting down.
CCCGCGGGTATCCAGTTTTTCCTTGAGTGATGAAAGTCCCCTGCAGTGAAACGCCACGTGAGCCAGGGAAGGGTTGGACGGCGTATCCGGGTTGGAGGCGTCGACCACGGACAGGTGGAGAACTGCCTGCTCTCCTGCATACAACCATGCACCTTCACCGGGAAGCCTCGGCCTGAACCCTTCGGTCAGGTTAAAGAGCGCTTTGTAAAACGCCTTAACTTTTTCCAGTTCCTCTTCAGAGGCTATAATATTATAGTGATCCAGCCTTAAGACGTCCATTAGTGTCCTCCTTTGTTCTATCCCAGTGTTTCCCGGTACACCCTTAAAAAATTTTCCCCGAGGATTTTCGCAATATCATCCTTGCGGTAGCCGTTTTCCTGCAAGGCCTGTGTCACCAGGGAGAATGTTTCATGGGTGTCGGGGCCCGAAATGTAGTCGCTTTCCCGGATTCCGTAGAAAATGCCCTCCACCCATCCCGGGTACTTTTCACTCTGCATAGGGGTAAGCCGGTCAAATCCGCAGAATGCAGGGCCCCGGTTGCCGTACCCCTTCACCACTTCCCGGTTCACAGGGGTCTTGTAAGCACAATAGTCCGGGCCAAGCCCAACATGGTCGATTCCCGCCACCTCCACCAGGTGGTCGATGTGGCGGATTAACTGGTCTGTGCCGCACGACCCCGGAGTTTCAACATCGGACCGGCCCGTTCCATCTCCCACCAGGGCGGACAGGAAGCTGAGTCCCACCACACCGCCGCAACGGGCAATGGCCCTGATTCTGTCATCCGTGATATTCCGCGGGTGGTCGCACACTGCCCGGGCACATGAGTGGGAATCGATCAGCGGCCGGTCAGTGAGCTCCAGGAGATCGTAAAATCCGGGGTCTGACAGTTGGGCCGTGTCAATGAGTAACCCCAGCCGGCCAGCTTCTTTAACCACCTCAACCCCGAAATTGGTCAGCCGTCCGCGGCTTCTTTCCTGGGCAACGCCGTCACCCAGTCGGTTTCGGCCGTTTCCGGTGAGCTGAATCGACCGGAGTCCTGCCCGGTACAAGGACCGAAGGGAAGAGAGGAGGTTGAGGTTCTTTTTGCCCTCCAGGGGCCTTCCCCCGTTGATCCCGGCGATGATGCCGATTTTATCCGAGGCCAGGACCTCATCCAGGTCTGCACGGCTGCGGCACAGCAGGAAAGAGGAACAGCCGGCTTCAGATTCTGCCTGCAGGGCATCCAGTTTCTTGTGGGTATCCCAGAACCGGTTTTCAGATGCACTGTACATCACCTGGGCCACATGGTCGCCTCCCACGGACAGGCCTACGAATTTTACGCCCTGTGCTTTGAGTACCGGAAGATAGACCTCGTCAAACACATGGCGTTTCCCTTGGATCGCTTCATCTTCGCTGAGGATGAAGTTATAAACATATTCATCCAGGATCTCCTGGTGCCCGTCAACAACAACAGATCCAAAATGGAGATCACGGCTGTTTTCATTTGATGCCATCATCATCCAATGGTCTCCTTGAACAGGCGCATGAGATTTTTACCCATCACCTTTTCAATCTCCTCGTCAGAAAACCCGTGGCGCACCATGTATTCGGCAATAACCCAGGCCTCTGACGGGCTGTTGGGTTCTTCCAGCATGTGGTCCTCCAGGGGGACCCCGGTATAAAATCCTTCAATGGATCCGGGAGCCGGGCACATGGCCCGGTGGATGTTGTGGACCATGTGGAAATTGTCATAATCCAATCCGATCCCCACGTGGTCAATCCCGATGAGTCCTGCAATATGGTCGATATGGCGGATCACATTGTCCCAGGTCACGGGTTTATTCTTTTTGTCATACTCCCACTCCACTTCAGTCTTCACGATCTCCATGCCGATCACGCCGCCGTTCTGCCCGATGGCCCGGATCCGATCGTCACTGAGGTTGTTGGGGTTGGGGCAAATCGCCTGGGCACCGATATGGGACACCAGGACCGGTTTCTGGGCTGTGTCCATGGCATTGAAAAATGTGCGTTCCGTCATGTGGGTAAGGTCCACCAGTATGCCGAGGCGCTCCATCTCTTTGATGAGCTTGACGCCGAAGGTGGTCAGCCCGGCGTTTGCCCGGTCTTCACCCATGCCGTCGCCGAACCGGGTCCGGGCACCACCCACAATACATACGGTTCTCAATCCCAGGCGGTAAAATGTCCTGAGCAGGACCAGACTCTCTTCGCTGTCAATGCCCTCAAGAGCCCTTGCCCCTTCCATGGCCAGGAT
>QZLA01000113.1 GCA_004796375.1 Desulfobacteraceae bacterium | reverse complement strand
CAACCTCTTGGGCCTGTATCCCGTCGCACCCCAGGCCAATCACAAGAACCGCTCCGACATTTGGGTTAAGCCCGAAGCCAGTGATGGTTTTCCGGGTCAAGGCCAGGTCGGAACCAATCTGACAGCAGCCGTGCTGGTTTTTCCGTTGCTGACGGGACGAAGGCAGGTCACCACATTGTCTTTAGTGTTGATGAGCAGCGCATCATTCATTGGTTTTTCCTTTTATCGGGATCGGTGATGTTTCGTATTAACATACCCGGAATTTTAAGAACAGCGTGTGCTTCGTAGACCAACTCCCCGGGCTGATACACCCAATCAGCGTGGTCCCGGGATTCCCTGTTTCAGCATATCGATTTCCCGGCCAAGATCATCGATGGTTTGCTGCTGCTCCTGGATGACCTTGGTGAGAATGGCGAGAATATCCATGGGGCGAATCGCCTTCCGGTTGTTTGCAGCCACGAGACCGGGGACCTCCTCGGCGATAAACCCGATCGATTCTTCACCTGGATTGTGTTTGTAATTAAATGTCACCGGCCTCAATGCCTTTAACGCTGCCATGGCTTCACAGGGTTCAAGGGTTTCGATACCCTCTTTGAACTCACGGCTGCTTCCAAGCTCAATGTCACCGTGCACATAAACATTTCCAACCACATGCAGCTCTTCCTGGGGTGTTGTGGTACCGATACCCATGCGGGTCTGATTTCGGTCAAAATAAAACCGGTCGCTGCACAACCCAACATCCCCGTTGCTGTCAACGACGATACTGTTCACGGAATCGTTCGCACTGCTGTTGCCGCCGTCATGTCGAAGGGTGACAATGGGAATGGTATTGCTACTGGTTTCACTGGCCCCTGAAATTGTAAAGGAGTTGTTTGTATCACTGTCTGAACTGCCGCCCTCTCCCTTAACGATCCAATCACCATTGGGGCTGTAGTCCTCATCATCCGTGTCATCGAAAAGGAGCGTGGGGGTTGATCCTGATGCACTCACCTGTCCCGGTCCGCCGATGAACACCCCTAACGCAATCGGTCCGTCCCCTGCCGAAATCGTTTGAACACTTCTGTTGGACGCGGTATCGATAGCGGATATGGTGTCATCAGAAGAATTTGCCACATAGATCGAAACACCATCCGGGGTAACCGTAATACCTCTGGGTCCCAGTCCGGTTGAAATTGTTGTGGAGGCAGTATGGGTGGCGGTGTCGATCACCGATATATTGTTGTCGTCAGCATTGGTGATATACACCTTTGAACCATCGGGATGCACGGCGGCCGCATAAGGAAAATCCCCCACCGGAACTGTTTTTGAGACAAGATGGGTGGCTGTATTGATCACGGAAATGGTATCATCATCACTGTTTGTGACATATACAAATGTCCCTCCGGGGTGCACAGCCAAACCACTGGGACCGGTTCCCACCGGAATGGTGTGGCCCACCTTGTGAGTGGCGGTATTGATCACCGAAACGGTGTTATCATAATAATTTGTGACATACACAAAGGTACCGTCCGGATGGATTGCCAAGCCAAAAGGTCCATTGCCTACGGAAATTGTAGTTAAACCCGTGTGGGTAGCAGTATTGAATACCGATACCGTATCTGCGTTCTGGTTGGCCACATATAGATAGGCACCATCCGGCCGGACCCCCATGCCGATGGGATGATCACCCGCCGGAATCGTTGCGGTCACGGTATGGGTGGCGGTATCGATGACAGATATGATATCCGGACCATAGAGTGACACATATACCACGGTCCCATCCGGATGCACGGCCACACCAATTGGATCACTCACAAGGGGAATCCTTTTGATGACTATATTTGTTGCCGTATCGATCACCGATACGGTCAAATCATGCATATTTGTGATATATGCGAATGGCCATGCCAATACACTTTTAGTGGGTAAAAGAAACAGGGAAAATAGAACCAGACTGAGCAGCCCTGTTTTAAATTGACGCTTCATTTCAGATCCCCCTCTTTTGGTCTAAATGCGGCATAATCGCCACTCAAAGCATTTCTCTTTTATCTTTCTTTCGCAAATCAGGTAAACGCACCACAGGCATGCAGTCAGGATTAGGACAAGATCCTGCATTTTGTCAACAAGAATAAGAATATAGAGGGGGTAACCAGATAAACCCGGCAATGATGGACTACTACCGCGCCCCCTCCCGGCGGTGCAGGCGATGGGAGTAGCTGCTCAGCCGCCTTTCATCCAGGGGATCACCGTCATCATAGAAAAAATAAAAGGGAATCTCTTTGTGATGCCGCAGCAGGCTCTCCTCGATCAGGCTGTTGTCACACCCCCAGCACGAGGTCATCATCACGCCATCCGGTTTGAGTGTGTCCCAGTAATGAAGCACACTGCCCACGGCATACCCTGATCCGCCGGCTGTCCGGGGATCGATGACGGCAGCGGATTTTTCAAGAACGGTCTTCATATCCGGAATGGGGATCCATTGATGCCGGGCTGCCACCATGTTGTAGAGGGTGCTGCGAATCCAGTCCATGACAAAGATATACATCCAGTCCTGGTTTCGTGAACTGCCGCTGCCGAAAATCAGCTCCGGGTGGGCCCGGGCCGTAAAATCAAAGAAATCGCACGTGGGCTCGGCAATGATTTGGATTCCTTTTTGGGCCAGGCTTTTAAAGATACCGGCATTGGCCACATCATTGCCCTTGGTCATGATATCGCCGGATACAAAAATGGTTTTACAGCGCTGGTCCCTGCGCCTTTTCTCAAATATGGCCTGAAACGCGGATGAGGCCTCTGCCACAGCCTGTTTCAAATGCTTCCAGTGACGGGTGTTGATAAAAGCGCTTTTAAACCCGGGCCGGGTGTCAGACCTGATGATATCCAGAATCCGGTGGCTGTATTCATGCCAGGCAGCCTCGCATTCGCCGGACCGGCTCTCCACGGCCAGATAGTAGAGATAGAGCTGCCGGACAATATCCAGTGCGGTCAGCCCGGCGATCAGGCGGGCGGTCATGGCGGCACCCCCTGCGATCCTGAGTGCGGACACCGTTATGGGATGCCCGTTCTCAAGCTGTCCGTTCAGGCCCATCCGATCGATGGACAGCCGGTCCTTGATGCCGAACATCCCCCCCCGGCACATCCTGCCTGAAATCTGAAGCAGGCGTGTTTCCTTGGTTATGGGATTTTCAGTCAGGTATTCCTTGAAGGCTCCCCAGACGAACTGGTAAGACAGACACTCCTTTCCGGTGCAGTCACGTTTACCCATGGCCATATTCTTTTTTGAGGTGGCCGGGGCAGACACGGCATCATACCCGTAAGCACTGTAAACCGAGGCAAACAGATCACCCAGATATTCCACACTGCTTAAAAACACATACTTTACACGTTTATCCATATATGGACCGCTGTATTTGCCCTTGTCAATATAGGACCTTACATTGGAGGTGATTTCCGGAGGTTCTGCCGGTGACTGGTCCATATGCTGTTTCACGGATTGGAGAAAGGATTGAATCCGGGTCACAAAACCTGCGGTTCCCCCATGGCCGTCACTTTCAAGGATGGTATGGGGATACCCTTCAAGCAGGGATCCAAAGACCTGCTCGGTAAAAGAGGCCGGGCCGCACCCGAATGAGGAGAGCATCAGGGGATATACACCGCCACTGATCCTGGCGGCTTCTGCCGCCCTCAGATACCGGTTGGCATCCCCCCAGTAAATCCGTTCCATGGCCTGGGTACCCGCTGGAATGGAATAGCAGTCCATGGGTATGGCCATGGCCCCGTTCTGCCGGATAATGTCGGGAATTTTTGAGTTGGCAGCCACATCATGGATCACATGGACCGTGCCGCATACCAATACCGGAGGAATCTGTTTTTCCAACGCATAGATCAGTGCCTGATCCCCCATATCCGTCAACGCGGCAGCATAGTCCTTCTGGCTCTGCTCAGCCGCGGCCAGGGCCTGCCTGATCTGTTGGAGATCAACGTCATAGGATTTAAAGGATTTGAGCAGTTGATCCTCCAATGACTTGTGGGACAACCCCTTTGCCAGGTAGAGCCTGGGACGGATCACATCAATCTCTTTTCCCTTGGCTTTCAGGGACTGTTCAATCAGTTCGGGCATGGCCTGTTCCGTTACACAGGCCATCCCGCCGATACCCTGGCTGTCGGGAAAGTCCATGATCTTGGGAAAAAAGAGGGTGGGAACATCGTTGTCACAAATGGCATGGGCCACCTTTACCGGACCGCAGGAGTCAAAACTGTTACACAACTGTTCTCCAAGGGCCAAAGACCGTTTGTCCGACCTGAGCAGTTTCACAGAAAAGCCCAGGTGGGTCAGCAGCGTCGAGAGCCAGGGAATATGGCTGGCCAGTGCTCCGGTGACCGGTATCCCCATGAGCACCTTCCCGGGTTCGATGCTTTCATAGGACTCAATCAGTTCCGCCCTTTGTTTAAAGGGATCCGGTGCATCTTTAGCCAGTTTACCGGCGCCTGCTTTTAGCTCCTCATATTTGGGGCACGCCCCGCCGGCCATTGCAGTCTGCTCGCTGCCGTTAAATGAAATGGTCACCTTTTCAATGGGGCACATGGTCTGGCAGTCTGCATCCCTGCAGGTAAATTCCGACCGGTCCGTGATCCTTGCCTCCAGCAGAAGTGACAGATCAAGCCCTGATTTATCCATCAGGGTATCCGCACCCATTTCCCGGATGGCACACTGCCCGATACCTAAGGCACCCATGGCACCGGGGTTGGGAGGAACAATGATGTCACGGCCGGTGACGGCCGCCAGGGTCCAGGCAAGGGATGGGTTGGATGCGGGTTTGCCCTGGAAAAAGATCTTATTCCCCAGGGTGCGCTGACCCATGACCCGGTTCAGGTAATTCTGAATCACGGAGTACTGGAATCCTGCAAACACGTCACCCAAAGTAAACCCGGCTTTCAGGGCCTGGGATCCTGCCTCGGCAATATACACCGTGCACATCTGACCCAGATCCGGCGGCTGTTTTGCATCCCGGGCCATTGATATAAAGGTATTGATGTCCCGGATATCATAAAACAGTGCCTGTTCCTCTAAAAAGGATCCTGTACCGGCACTGCAGGCTTTGTTCATGTCACTTTCAATGATTTGTCCGTTGCTGACCCGGACATATTTGGCATCCTGGCCCCCGATCTCAATGATGGACATGTCATTGCCCCGATCCGGGTCCATGTGGACAGCAGCCGTAGTATGGGCGACAATTTCGTTGAGGACACAGATCCGCTCTTTTCCCGCCGGGTTTTCCGGGTCACGGAATACCGTTTCAGCAAGGATGGCCACGGCCTCCCTGCCGGATCCGGTCAGTCCAATACCCCTCACATCCGGGCTGCCCTGGTCAAGAATGGTTTTCACGAGCCTGCGGCAGGCGTCTACCGGGTTTCCCCGGGTCCGGTCATAGACATCCAGCAGCGGCTCCTGGGTTTCAATACAGGTCAGTACCGCTTTCGCACCAGTGGACCCCAAGTCCAGGCCCAGTATAGCCGGCCGGGTCTGCCAGTCTGATACGGGTCCGGGGTCTGTCATGCAGGTCACCCGGTTTTCAAAATCAAATGCTGCCGGATGAACGGCAAATTCATGGACCTGTTCTGTGATCAATTCTTCAGGAGATGGGGGAAGGGAAACCGGACCGTCCGTAATCACCTGGCCTGCTGCGATTCTTAACGCCCCAAGGGCTTCGAACGCCATGGTGTTCTCTGCGATCAGCACATCGGTCTGTGACCCGGTTTTAAACGCATCCATAAAGGAGGCCATCCGTGTGCACCCGCCGATGAGGTAAACCGGACCCGTGGCCTGGTTCCGCTTGAGAAGTGCCCTGGCATTTCGTGCAATGGAATTAAAGTATCCCTTGAACAGCGCTGCCCTGGACCTTCCCTGGTTGGCATAATGGGTCATCTCGCTTTTTGCAAACACAGAACACCGGGCGGTAATGGAAATCTCTTGTTTGGCAGACATGGCCATTTCATCGGCCTGTTCAACCGTATAACCGAACCGGTTCACCAGTTTCTGGAGGTTCTCCCCTGTGCCTGACGAGCATTTGTCATTTTCCATGAACTGGTAGAGATAGTGTTTACTGCCATTGGCTGCAGCAGGAGAACGTGACAGGACACGGTATCCGCCGGCCCCGACACTGACCAGGCTCATGAAATCCGGAAACGGCCCGGTCTGTTTCACAGGGTTTTCAACCTGGGCTTCCTGGCAGGTATCTTCGGGTAAAATCACGGCAGGGCTGCCCAGTTTTTCCGCGTATACACCGGTGGCTGTTAGAAATTGACAACTGCTGATTTCACTGGTCCGGTACCAGGATGTAAATGCTTCCAGGACCTTTCCGTTATGGTTAACTGTCTCACAGCTTTCCAGTGAGAGTCTGCCCTCAGGGGTTACAACGGCCACCACAAATGTGGCGGTTGCTTTTCCAAGGTCGCAGGCACTGATTCGATATGACATACCATTCTCCTGTTGTATGGTCTGAATATGCTTCCCCGGTTATACCCCTTGACACTGAAGGAATAAACAGGCATTACTGACTTAAAATATGCCAAAAAGGACATTGTCGATGATTCATTTTACCTTTCTAGCTGAAAACAACTGCCTGTCTTCCGGTATCAGCGGGGCCATTGACGCGCTGTCCATTGCCAATCTCCTGTGGCAATACATGGAGGGTGCCAAAACACCGCTTTTTGAAAGCCGGATCATCACCCCTGACGGGGAACCGGTAACGGCCAACGGCGGCATGGTGATCCATGCCGCAGGATCAATGGCCGATATCCGGACCACGAATATGATTGTTATCCCGGCGTTCTTCATGCCCCTTGACCTGAAAGCGAAACGGACCGAGCAAATCTGTGACTGGCTCAAGATGCACCACGCGCAGGGAACCAGACTTGCCGCGACCTGCACCGGGAGTTT
>QZLA01000195.1 GCA_004796375.1 Desulfobacteraceae bacterium | reverse complement strand
TGCGGCCCGTAAAGCGCTTCTGGAATTGCGAGGTATTGGTGTGTGGACCGCTGACACGTATCTTTTGTTTTCATTAAAACGGGCGGATGCGTGGCCTTCGAAAGACCTGGCACTTGAAAAGGCGATCCAGGAGTTGATGAATCTGCCGTCAAAGCCCGACACGGAAGAGGCGGATAGAATCGCAGAACGCTGGAAGCCTTACCGGGCGGTTGCAGCAAGAATACTCTGGCACCATTATCTGTGCGTGCGTGGAAGGCGCTTCACGGCCTGAAACCTCTGTTTTAAAACAACAACTGTTTAAACGATAAAAAGAACGAGTAGGATAAACGATATGAAAGAATTACAGGTACCGGAAGGCATACAGGATGACCCGGATGCCATTGAAATGATCCGGGTCTGGATTGCAAATAAAGACATCCAGGTTTCCATGCTGCTGGGCCTCTGGGAAGACGCCGCAAACATCGATATTGATGAGAGAGACGCATGGGGAGAGCTGCTGGCGGACTTGATCCGTCACATTGCCAACGGCCTCACCCAGAGCCATGAGTACAACAGGGAAGCCTCTGAGATACGGATCCTCCACGCATTATTATCACATCTGGGCCATGAAGGGGATAGCATCCAGGGTGATATAAAAGATTGATACCTGTTTTTTGAACCTTTGTGCGGCCCGGCGGTACATAGCACTCAAAAGCAAGGGTTTAAAACCGTTGACTCACGGAACCGATGGAGGGAAGATGAACCTGTTACCGGCGTTTAGAAAACCTGGCCTGCTGCTCATGACAGCAATCGTGCTGTTTTGGACAACACACTGCTTTTCAGCCTCATCCGGCACTTTGAAATGGTATTACAAAACCGGGGGAATGATTTCCGGCAAGCCTGCAGTGGATAAAACCGGCACCATCTATGTTGGATCCGATGATTCCTACCTGTATGCGCTGAACACGGACGGCACCCTGAAATGGCGGTTTAAAACCGGCAGCGGTATCGGGTCCGGGCCGGTCATTGCATCGGACGGAACGATCTACTGCGGATCAGACGATTTCTATCTCTATGCCGTGAACCCGGACGGGACACAGAAATGGAAAACCACTACCACGGGTTGGCCCGAAGGCAGCCCGGTCATCGGGCCGGACGGTACCATCTATGTGGGTGACAACACCAACCGCCTCCATGCCGTATCCAATACTGGTACTGTGACATGGACCTATTTTACAGGCGGGGGAGAGGGCCTTTCAACCCCGGCACTGGGCCTGGATGGCACCATCTATTTCAGCTGCGGGAACCGGGACCTGTTTGCTCTTAATCCTGACGGAACCCTGAAATGGAAATACCGTACGTCAGATCTCATCCATTCATCACCGGCCATCGGCCTGGACGGCACCATTTACTTCGGGTGTGATGACAGCTTCATTTACGCGATTAACCCAGACAACACCCTGAAGTGGAAATATAAAACCGAACTCAGCGTCCGCTCATCACCGGTGGTGAGCCCGGATGGGACGGTTTACTGCGGTTCGGCAGATGATTATCTCTATGCCATTGATTCTAACGGCAGCCGGAAATGGCGGTTCAAAACCGACAGTGACATCTTTGGTGACCCTGTGCTGGGCATGGACGGCACCGTGTACTGCGCTTCCCATGACAACTATATTTACGGGATCAATGCCAACGGCAGCCTGAAATGGAATTACCTGACCGGTGATTGTGTGTATGCCACGCCGGTCCTTGGGCTGGACGGCACCCTGTACTGCGGATCCAATGACACCTATTTCTATGCCATTCACAACACCATTGACCACTACTACACCATGCCGGTGTTCAAACCCCAAAGCGGCTACTGGTCCGGCCTGGGTATCACCAACCTGAGTAATGACAAATCCGCCAATGTGGCCGTAACCATCTATGGCAAAACCGGAACAATCCTGGCCAGTGAATCCCGCTATATCCCGGCCCACGGCCAGGGGAAATTCCTGATCGGCACCACACTGACCGATGACGGCTGGATCAAGATCACCTCGGATCGGCCCGTGGCCGGCATGAACCTGCTCGGCCAATACCAATCCGGATCCACTGACTATTTCCTGGCCGACATTCCCTTTGTCTCCTGGCGCTCCCGGTCCATGGTCGTTCCCCATACCGCGCAGAACGCCAATTGGGACACGATCGTCTTCCTGGCCAATCCCAATGATGTGACGGCCCAGGTGACCCTGACCCATGTGGCAGGCATCGGGGCAGGCGCACCACCCTACTCTGTCACCATCCCGGCCAACGGCAGCAAGCAGGTCAGTGTGGGGGTCATCGGCGGCAGCACCGCCATCCAGGGCGGATATGTCCTGATCTCATCGACCACCGGGCTGACCGCCTTTGCCCTGTATAACAATATCAAGACCGGCAAAAGCAGTTATGCCGGTATCAATGCGGTGCCTATTACGACGGAATAGGCACCGGTTTTACCCGGTCCCTATTTCCGATCCTTATTTCCGGTCCGGCCAGATGGTTTCAGACATCTCGGAAAGCTTGTACTTCTGGATCTTACCACTGGCCGTCATGGGATATTCTGCCAGGAAGTGAACATATTTCGGGATCTTGAATCTTGAAATCTTGCCCCGGCAAAAATCGCTGACATCACTTTCCTGGATATCTGCATTTTCCTTGAGAATGATAAACGCACCGACTTCCTCCCCGTATTTCTTACTGGGGACCGCTGCCACCTGCACATCCCTGATCTCATCCATCCGGTACAGGAACTCTTCAATCTCTTTGGGATAAATATTTTCCCCGCCGCGGATAATCATATCCTTGTAGCGTCCGGTGATGGACAGATTCCCCTGTTCATCCATGATGCCAAGGTCTCCTGAGTGCAGCCACCCCTCTTTGTCTATAGCTTCTGAAGTGGCTTCAGGGTTGTTGTAATACCCTTTCATCACACTGTATCCCCTGCAGCACACCTCTCCCTGGCTGCCCGCAGGCAGGGTCTCACCCGTATCCGTATCGATCACCTTGACCTCGATATGGGGCAATGCACGGCCCACGGTTTCCACCCTCAGCCGGATATCATCCCCGATCCGCGTATAGGTCATCACCGGAGATGCCTCGGTGAGCCCGTAACAGATGGTGATATCGGTCATGTTCATCTTGTCAATCACCTGCTCCATCACATGCACCGGACAGTTGGATCCGGCCATAATCCCGGTCCTCAGGGAAGAAAAATCAAATTTGGCTGACATGGGATGATCCAGGATGGCAATGAACATGGTGGGTACGCCGTACAGGGCCGTACATTTTTCCTGTTCTACCGATGCCATGGCCAGCAGCGGGTCAAACCCCTCCAGGATCACCATGCAGGTGCCGTGGTTGACCGCCGCCAGAACGCCCAGCACGCAACCGAAGCAGTGAAACAGCGGCACCGGCAGGCACAGGCGGTCATCTTTCGTAAACTTCTGGTTAGCACCGATAAAGTACCCGTTGTTCCCGATATTGTAATGGGTGAGCATCACTCCCTTGGGAAATCCGGTGGTGCCTGACGTATACTGCATGTTGACCACATCATGGGGGGCAAGTGTGCGCTGGCGCTCAAGATAGTCTTCATCCGAAGTCATCACGCTCAACGCCCGGATCTCGGGGATGGAGTACATGCCCCGGTGTTTCTCCTGGCCCAGGAATCCCACCCGTTTGAGTTTGGGAAAGGTGACACTGGAAAGCTTCCCCCGTTCCTGGATCTTGAGTTCCGGAATCAGGTCGTACACCGTAGTCACGTAATCGGTGTCCTGAAACCCGTCGATCAGGAACAGGTTCTCCGTTTCCGACTGGATCAGAAGATACTCCAGTTCGGCACTCTTGTAATTGGTGTTCACGGTCAACAATATCGCCCCGATCTTGGCCGTGGCAAACTGCAGGGTCACCCAGAACGGAATATTGGTGGCCCAGACCGCGACCTTCTCACCCTTCTGTATCCCCAACGCCATCAATCCCTTGGCCATCTCATCCACCAGGTCTGAAAACTCCCGGTAGGTCAGCCTGAAATCACGGTCCACATAAACAATGGCCTCATTGTCCGGGAACTTTTCCACGGTCCGGTCCAGGATCTGGCCCAGGGTCAATTCTCTGAGTTGATCTTTTGATTCCATGGCACCCCCCTATTGCGGGATATAGATCACTGCGTGAATCTGGGCACTTTCATCCCCGACGCAGCTCACATAATGGGGAACCACTGAATTATAATAAATGCTGTCGCCTTCATTCAATACAGTTTTTTCCTCGCCGTAAATCACCTCGATACTCCCCTTGAGTACTGCCAGCCATTCCTCGCCCTCATGGGACGAAAGCTTTTTGTTCTGGGCCGACTCCGGCAGGATCTCCACAAAAAACGGTTCCATGTGGCGGTCGGTCTTTCCCTTGCCAAGAGAATAAAAATTCAACGCCGCCGGTTTATTCTGCTCAGCCAGTACGCTGAAATGCGATTTACGTTCCGCGGTCCTCACGATATAGGGATCATTATTTTCCTGGTCATCCAGAAACGTCCCGAGCCGCACGCCAAGCACCCGTGCGATTTTCATCAACGGCCCCAGCGGCGGATAAACATCCCGTGTGAGCATGGTATCAATAAACGCTTTATCAAGACCTGTTTCAGATGCCAGCCCATCTGAGGTCATCTCCCGCTTCTCCATGAAATATTGAATTCGCTGGCTGATTTTGCCCGTAGTCATCGCGCCTCCTCATCAGATTTGAAAAACCTACCTTATAATACAGCCAACATACCTTGTCAAAGCAAAGATCAATTGATGAGAAAAAGAAAGGATTCTTGGGGGTTAAACAGACAGGTGCTTGGACCTGAGCAGGTGTGACAGCCCGATACCAAGGGCAAAAGCGATTCCCAGGTTTGAGGCCAGGGTGATGCCGAGCATGAACAGGGTCACAAACAGATCTTTACGGGAATGAAGATCCAGCATTGTCATGGCCAGCTGGGTACCTGAAAAAATCAGAAGCACCCCCAGGATGGACAGAGGAATCAGGTAGCAAAGCGCCAGGATACCATGACCGAACAGGATGACCAGGATGATCAAAAGCGCCCCGATCATCAGGTTTGATCCGGCGGTACGGGCACCAAACCGGTAGTGGGCGGCCAGCCCGCCCGCACCGTGGCACATGGGCATCCCGCCAAAGCAGAAGCTGATTGCATTCCCCACCGCCATGGACAGGCAGGTATTTTTATAGGTAACCCGTTTGGCACCGTCTCCAAAATACTCCCTGGACAGGTCTGCATTGGCAATCACGGCATTGCCCAGGGTCATGGGAAGCTGGGGAAGGACCAGTGCCATGAGCGCGAGTCCGAAATCCACTTTAACCGGCCATGATCCCGGCATCCATTCCGGCAGGTGGATGCCAAGGCGCACACTGTCAAACCCCTGACCGGTGCCGGCAACAAGTCCGAAAACAACACCGAGGCTGATGACCACCAGGGCAGCCGGCAGTTTTCTGTTATCCAGAAGCAATAGGGTCAGGCACATACCAGCAGTACCGATAATAAGGGATATGGGGATGCCCCAGAGTACCTGGAACCGCAGATAGGGCTCACATGCCTGTGCTGCTGCCTGCATGGCGGAATTGCCAAATACCAGCTCTACGCCTTTGACCATGAGCAGAATTCCCGTGGAGAGCTGCACACCACGGATGACCGGCCTGGGCACCACTTTTCCGATCAGGTCAATCAAACCGGTCCAGCCCACCAGGAGCAGAAACCCGGCCATCATCAGCCCGGATGCGGATATCTGGGAAGCACTGATACCGGTAGCCACTGCATAGGCACCGATCACCTTCATGGGCTGAACCGGTACGGTAATACCGAAATACACGCCGCAGAGGATGTAGAACACGCCGAATGAAAAAAAGACACCCGCCGGATCCAGGCCGTTGACCAGGATCATACCGACAGCCAGGGGCAGGATGGTGCCCAGGTCACCCAATGATCCGGCAAGCTCCTGACGGTTGAACAGGTATTTTTTAGTAGGTGTCAATGCGCCGCCGGATTAAAATACGTAATGAAGGATCGAGTTGGTCACGCTGATCAGAAGCGATGCCAGGATCGTGGTTCCAAACCCCTTGATTTCAAAATCATTGACGATCTTGTCCGTCATCCACAACAGCACGGCGTTGATGATAAAGGTAAACAGTCCAAGGGTCAGAATGATAAACGGCAGGGACAGAATTACCAGCAGCCAGCCCAGAAAAAAGTTGATGATACTGTACAGAACAGCCACCACAATGGCAGTGCCGTAACTTTTAATATAAATGCCCGGCAGCAGGCTTGAGACGATAAAAACGGCGACGCTTAAGATGATCAGGTTCCAGATCATGAATACCCTCCCTGGTTGATATGAATATTTTATGCCTGACTCATATAAAATTGTACCCCAAAGATCAAGATGTACCTGGGTCTTCAAACAGATTTATAATTAATCCGGTGTTTTCCCCTGGTTCATTCACTTTTTTCTTGTGTATATTTTCAATAAATTTTATAAGATATTTTTGTTTTTGTATGTCAATGCAAAAGTAAGGATTGTAAGATGACCATCCGAGGATGACAGGTCATCAAAGATAGGAAACGTTTATTTTAGAAAAATTAGGAGGTTGTATGACAACTTTAGTTTTTGGTCACAAGAACCCGGATACTGACTCCGTAGTAGCGGCCATTGCACTTGCAGATCTTAAGAAAAAACTTGGCGAAGACATTGCACCTGCAGTACAGGGTAACCTGAACCCGGAATCCACATTTGTTCTGGGTAAATTCGGCGTTGCTGCACCGGAAGTTGTAACTTCTTATGCCGGTAAAGATGTATACCTGGTAGACCATTCTGACCTGGCACAGAGCCCGGACGATCTTGGCGACGCCAACATCCTGGGTATTGTCGACCATCACAAACTGGGTGATGTGACCACCGGACAGCCTCTGGAATGCTGGATCTGGCCTGTTGGTTGCACCTGCACCGTGATTGCTTCCATGTACAACTACTTTGACATTGAAATCCCCAAAGAGATTGCCGGCATCATGCTGTGCGCCATCCTTTCCGATACCGTTATCTTCAAATCAGCCACCTGCACCGATCAGGATAAAAAAGTCTGTGCACAACTGGCAGAAATCTGCGGTGAAAGCGACCTGGATGCCCTGGGTATTGAAATGTTCAAGGTAAAATCCGCCGTAGAAGGCACCCCGATCCGTGAACTCGTTTTCCGTGACTACAAAGACTTTGACATGAGCGGTAAAGGCGTTGGTATCGGACAGCTTGAGCTGGTTGACCTGTCCATCGTTGACGGTGTAAAAGCCGACCTGGCAGCAGACATTGCCGCCCTGAAAGAAGAAAAAGGCCATCACTCTGTATTCCTCATGCTGACTGACATCATGAAGGAAGGTACCGAGCTCCTGGTTGCTTCTGATGATGATTCTGTTGTTGAAAAAGCATTCGGCGTTGCTGCCGCTGACGGCAAAGCCTGGCTGGACGGCGTAATGAGCCGTAAAAAACAGATCGTCCCGAACTTTGAAAAAGCGTTCGGCGCGTAATTAAGCGTAAGTAGAATAAGGGCTCTCGGCGTTTTCGCCGTGAGCCCTTCAGCTTGACCGCAAGTACCCATTCCCCACGCTGCATCCCGCACCCTGATACTTTTTTGAACCAAAAGGATT
This sequence comes from Desulfobacteraceae bacterium, assembly GCA_004796375.1. Taxonomy (GTDB): domain Bacteria; phylum Desulfobacterota; class Desulfobacteria; order Desulfobacterales; family Desulfobacteraceae; genus MADRE2. The sequence continues at coordinate 9,804 of QZLA01000195.1, read as the reverse complement.
CATAGCCATGACATCATCACGAATTATCTGGACAAAGACGGATGAGGCTCCGGCCCTTGCAAGTTTTGCCCTGCTTCCCATTGTACGTTCATTTTTAAAGCATGCTGATATTGAAGTGGAAGAATATGACATATCGCTTGCCGGAAGGATCCTGGCAAATTTTCCTGAGCACCTGTCCGGTGATCAACAGATTGAGGATCACCTGTCCGAGCTTGGCCTTATGGTCAACGAGCCCGGAGCAAATATCATCAAACTGCCCAATATCAGTGCCTCGGTTCCCCAGCTCATGGATGCGGTCAAAGAGCTTCAGGACAAGGGATACCCTATTCCGGATTACCCCCAGGCACCGGCCGGCAAAGCGGAGGAACAGGTTCGGGATCAATATGCAAAGGTCCTGGGATCTGCTGTAAACCCGGTGTTAAGGGAGGGAAATTCAGACCGGAGAGCTGCGGGATCGGTCAAGGCATTTGCCCGGAAAAATCCACACCGCATGATGAAATCCTGGCCCGAATCAGGGTCAAATGCCCAGGTGGCCCACATGACGGAAAAGGACTTTTTCGGCAGCGAACAGTCTGTCACACTGGACACCCCCTGCACGGCACGCATTGAATTTGTGGATGAAAACGGTGCCGCCACGGTACTCAAACAGGATCTTGGCCTGTTAGAGGGAGAGGTTCTGGATACGGCAGTCATGAACATCACGGCCCTGAACGATTTCTACGGCCGCCAGATCAAACGGGCCAAAGAGAAAAATGCGCTTTTTTCCCTGCACCTGAAAGCCACCATGATGAAGGTGTCCGACCCGATCATGTTCGGTCATTGTGTGGCGGTTTTCTTTAAAGATCTGCTTGAAAAATATGCCCAAACATTTGAGGAGCTCGGTATCAACCTGAACAACGGGCTGACCGACCTGCTTGACAAGATTCAATCCCTGCCTGAGGACCTGAGATCTGAAATTAAACAAGAGCTCCAGGCCGTGTATGAGGCCCAGCCCGGCCTTGCCATGGTAGATTCCGACAAGGGGATCACCAACCTCCATGTGCCCAATAATGTGATCATTGATGCCTCCATGCCCAATGTGGTCAGGGACGGGGGTAAAATGTGGAACCGTGACGGCAGACTGCAGGACACCATTGCCGTGATACCGGACCGGTCTTATGCCACCATGTACCAGGCCGTTATTGACGACTGCAAGACCAACGGACAGTTCGATCCAGCAACCATGGGCGCGGTTTCCAATGTGGGACTGATGGCTAAAAAAGCCGAGGAATACGGCTCCCACGACAAGACTTTCGAGGCCCAGGGCCAGGGATCTATCCGCCTGATGGATGATGCAGGAAACTGCCTCATGCGCCAGAGCGTTGAGACCGGCGATATTTTCAGGATGTGCCAGACCAAAGACGTGGCCATCCGTGACTGGGTCAGGCTGGGTGTTGAACGGGCCCGGTCAACCGGTGCCCCGGCCGTATTCTGGCTCAATCCCCAAAGGGCCCATGATGCCCGCCTGATCACCAAGGTCAACACCTACCTGCGGGGGCATGACACCAGCGGCCTGGAGATCCGGATCATACCGCCTGACGAGGCCATGGCCTTCACCCTGGAACGGGTCCGCAAAGGACTGGATACCATTGCCGTCACCGGAAATGTATTAAGGGACTACCTCACCGACCTGTTCCCCATCCTTGAATTGGGAACCAGTTCACGGATGCTGTCCATCGTTCCCCTGCTCAACGGCGGCGGACTGTTTGAAACCGGTGCCGGCGGATCAGCTCCCAAACATGTACAGCAATTCGTTGAGGAAGGGCACCTCAGATGGGATTCCCTGGGCGAGTACTGTGCATTGGTCCCCTCCCTTGAACATGTGGCCGCAAATGCGGACAACCCCAAAGCCCTGGTGTTTGCCAAAGCACTGGACCAGGCGATCGGGATGTATCTTGAAAATGGCAGGGGACCATCCAGACGGGTAAAAGAGATCGATAACCGGGGTTCATCATTCTACATTGCACTTTACTGGGCCGGTGCCCTTGCAGACCAGTCCGGCGATGACCAGATCAAGCAGATATTCAAGCCCGTGGCCGAAAAACTCGTTGAGAATGAAACAATGATCACTGATGAACTTCTGGCTGCCCAGGGCGAACCTGTTGAAATCAAGGGGTACTTTATGCCGGATCCGGTTTCAGCAGAAGAGCAGATGCGCCCGAGCACCAGGTTCAATCAAATCATAGGCAGCCTGTGATTTGAGTGCGGTTTTCGTGCGATCGGTTCATTGAACCTGATCGCATTTTGAATGATCTCAGTATTTTTTATTGACGGCTGTGCCGGGAATCATGTAGTTTTTTATTAATTCCCGTGATTACAGATTTCCCTTTGGCGGAAGTTCTAACACTTTCTTTCGGCCTGACCCTTCCGCGTGGTGCCAAACCAAACGCTTTGAAAGGGAGGTCATCATGACCGATCTCCGGCACAGCAGGCCTGCATCAGGCAGTCGGTTTGTCCTGTCTGCCGCTGTTCTCCTGTCTTTTATCATCATGTTCTCCAATCCGGCCGCCGCCTATCGTATGATGATCATCTGCCCGGACGAATATGCCGAGTTCCTGCGTCCGCTGGAGCGGCACAAGGACAATACTGGCATGTCCACACAAATCGTAACCCTTGAAGAGATAGAAGACGATTACTGGAACTTTCCCGGCGGCGCTCCGTTTGCTGATGAACCGGAACGCATCAAGTGGGCCATTTATGATCACTACATCAGCTACGACATTGAATATGTCATGCTGGTGGGTGATATGAACGTATTCCCCGTCCGCTGGATCCCTGGTGAACTGGATGACTGGTGCCCTCAGAAGACCGCGGATGATACACTGCCCTCTCCGCCGGCAGCCCATGACTATCTTGAAAATATATGGTCTCCTTCGGATTTTTACTACGCGGATATCCTCAATGATCTTGGGCTCTTCCACTCCTGGGACCGTGACAACAATGACTGGTTCGGTGAAGTCTGGCGCGGTGTGGAATCCTCTGACCCGGATCATGGCAAAGGATTAAACTGGGACGAGATCGATTATCATCCGGATGTGGCCGTATGCCGTGTTCCGGCAGACAGTGAAGAGGAGGTCAGAAACTATGTGGCCAAGGTGATCCGGTATGAATACAACACCCCTCACCAGGCCTGGTTTGAAAACATGACCTTTTCATTGAAGGATGATCCGCCCTGGGATACGGAAGGCACAACACGGAATATGCGTGACAACCTGGCCCCTTTGGGCTTTGATTTTCATTTCCTGGCCGATCCCTGCCTCCAGTACTGCACGGATGCCCCGGATGACTGCACCTGCAGTGCAGCCGACAGCCACACCCCCTTTTATTGGCCGCTGCGGACAGGGGAACCTACACAGGCCAATATCAAAACACTCTTAGAAAACGGTGCCGGGTTTCATTACCATTTCGGCCACGGCTCTCCCAATCGCTGGAACGGTTCGTTTAACACCGGTGATGTCAGCAGCCTGAACAACCCGGATAAACTGCCCGTTGTCCTGTGTGCCAGTTGTTCAACCTCCCGCTATGGCCCGTGGATACCTTACAATGACCATTACTGGAGCAAGGACCGGATAGAGGTCAGCGGCGCAGGACGAGGGTACATCAGGGATACGCAGTTCCCGGAACCCTACCCCATCCAGGCAAACGGCGTTTCACCCACCGGGGCCATTTACAATCCCGCACACTGCATGTCAGAAGAGTTCCTCGTGGGATCTGAGTCCGGGGCCATTGCCTATTACGGTGCGTACAACACCGGAGAAGGAGTCTCTCAGCGCCTCATGAAATCATTCATCCAATCCTATGCAGACAACGCCCCAGGCGGTGATGTCATTCTCGGTGACATGTGGATCGATGCCATTGAGGCCTATCATACGGAGTACGGCGTGGATGGACACACCCGGAGCACCACCGGCGGTGCAGGCACCATGTGGACCTTTTTCACGCCCCAGCGTTTCCATCTCCAGGGTGACCCCTCGTTGCGGGTCGGCGGGAAACCCGGGCTGACGGATACCCATGCGCCGACCACCCATTCCAACCTTTCCGGAAGCTGGGTATCCTCCGATTTCATATTAAGACTGTCCCCTTCCGACGCTGGTTCCGGTGTGTACAAAACATGGCTGGTCGTGGACGGAACGCACTATATTAACAACCTGGCGTACCATTTGGGGCACGGAAGTGCCACCCGTTCCCTTGCATGGCGGTCACAGGATTTTTTAGGCAATGATGAATCATGGCATACGGCAACTGTACAGATCGATGCCACGAATCCCACACTGGATTCCATTACCAGGACCGGTGATCCGCCCACTATGGTCGGAACAGATTACAGTTCGGCCGTCACCGTCACCATGACCGCCTCGGATACTGTGTCAGGGGTAAAGTATCTGCACTACCACGTATTGGAAAAATCAGGTTCCGGCTGGATGACCTACAATGCCGGCACACGAACCATCATCAGCCCCGGACCCGGCACGGTGACCCGAAGCTTTACCATCTCAGGGAACGGGACCTTCAAGGTACGGGTGACCGCAGTAGATCAGGCAGGCAATGAGAGCGATTATAGCGAAACCGGTGAATTCACCATCTGGTATATCAACGAACACGCTTTTTATTTCAGGGACCTGAAACACATCCTCCAGGGTCCTTCTGTATTTTACGTTTCCCCGAAACTCGATCCCGGGTTTACGGCTGTTGTGGCTGAACTTTACATCCGTCCTACTGGAGGCAACTGGATTTTAGCGGCCCAAGATCATTATCCGGATAACGGGTTTTCATTTAGCCTGCTCACCACAAAATTTAATGACGGTCTCTATGACATGATGACCGTCCTGCACGATTCTCCGGCTCCAAATGCCAAATCACAGAGCAAGGACTACCTTATTGGCGCCTGTATGATACGCAATTCACCCGTTACCGACTATCTTGCCGTATTGGAAATGAGCCCTGCAACAGCCGATCGGGGTGAACTGGTCACCCACACCCTGACCTTTAAAAACTACGCCCAACATATGATTCACAAACCCGAGTTCCGCCTGGATTTTGGCGGGGGCCACTATGATCTGTCCTCGGTTGTTGTGTCCAACGGCAGTCTGAACAAAGACGGGGTGGCCACCTGGTATGGTGAGGTAGATATCCCTTCCGGCGGCACCTGGCAGGTAACCGCCCGGGCAGCAGCCTCAGATAACATGCCCTCCGGAACAACCATCTCCCGGCTCGGCTATTTCAACTGCGATGAACTCGTATTCATGCAAAGTGACAATCTAAGCACATCCAATGAACTGGGCGATCCGACCTCATTCACTGTTCTGGCCAGGGATGGCCGGGTTACGGGGACGCTCTATGACCAGGCGGGCCCAAGGGTCCTTTCTGGCGTAACTGTGAATCTGGTTGGGCATGGCGCAGATGCCACCGATGCCAATGGGGTCTTTTCCTTTACCAACATCAGGGCAGGGACCTACACCCTTTATGCCAATCTGCCCCAATACAGCCCGGATTCTGCCCAGGTATCCGTGGATGGCGATCTTGTCGAACAGGATCTTTTCCTTGAACGTGATGACACCTCACCACCTGACGTGCGGCTTGATGGTGAACTCAACGAATTCGCCAGGCTCGGGCTGAATACCATTACGGGTTCAGCCGCCGATAATGAGGGCGGATCAGGTGTCGCCCTTGTTACTGCAACGCTTCAGAGGCTGTCTGATAATCTGTACTGGAACGGGGGTGGCTGGTCACCTGGCATGACCGTGCTTTATCCCCATGGCACCACATCCTGGACCCTGAATCTTCCGGGCTTGTCATGGGATGGAAACACGGTTTACTGCCTTTCGGTTTCAGCATCTGACACACAACACAACCTGACCCGGGTAACGGAGTATACCATCCCGCCTGCTCCCTCATCGTGCCTGTTCAACCAGAAGAATCACAATTGGGTGTTTGCATGGGATGAGGTCCCCGGCTGTACATATCACCTGCTTGTTGACAATTCCCACGACTTTCTATCTCCCCTGGTGTCACAAACCACCGGTGCCACACGCCTGGATGTCCCCTGCTCAGAACTTACAAGCCGGTTCCACTGGAAGGTCTACGCCTGTCAGGGCGAGGATAATTACAGCAAACCCGCGGGAGGGTCCCTGTGGTATAATATTGCCCTGCCATCGATTTACCTGCTTTTATTGTAATGATTGTAATGATGAGGCAGACGGGGGGTTAAGATCTTTGATGCATATAGCTTAAGCCTTTGGCAGGCAGATAATGAAACGGGTGCCCTGGCCCACGGTCGATTCCACGGCCATGGTACCCTCGTGATCTTCCACCACGATAAAGTAGGAGACAAATAACCCCAGCCCGGTTCCGGTATCGACTGATTTGGTGGTATAAAACGGCTCAAATACCCGTTTTTTGGTTTTTTCATCCATACCTGGGCCATTGTCCTCGATTTCCAGGCATATCATTTCCGGCGGCACAATACCGCTTTCAGCGCCGGTCAGAATCCCCCCCGCAGGGTTCCGGGAAATGGGTTTCCCTGTGCCGGAGCGAATCCGGATCGTAATTCTCGGGTTGTCATTTCCCTCTGATGAACTCATGGCTTGCGCCGCGTTATTCAAGAGATTGAACACCACCTGCTGAAGCTTGCTCTTATCACAGCTTGCAGTGGGCAGACCCGATTCAAAGTCCCTTTCAAGTCGAATTCTTTTAAAATCATACTTGGTTTTCAGGTCATAATCACTGCCGGCCAGTTCGATCGCATCTTCCAAAAGATCAGGGAGGTGTACGGCCTCTTTTTTGGATTCAGAACGAGCGGCAAATCCAAGCATGTTATTAACGATTCCGGCTGCCCGTGCACCCGCTGCAGAAATATTGTCCAGTTTTTGAAGGATTTCCCGCTGCCCCATGTAGGACCGGATCCCCTCCATACTGATCCCGGCGTCACGCGCAGCCTGATCATTCGCGGGCAGATCGCAGGTCAGCCTATTGTGGATCAGCTGTGCGTTCTGCATCATCCCGGCCAGGGGGTTATTCAGTTCATGGGCCATACCCGCAGCCAGACCACCAATGGACAGCATTTTTTCCGACTGGATCATCACCTCTTCCATCTGAAGCCGGTCGGTAATATCATCAATCCGGATCACCACGCCTTCAATCTCATCCTGAAAAAGCGGGTACAGGGTGATATCCACGAAGCTTTCCCTTCCACGATAATTGATGGGCTGTTTGTCGATCTTTGAAATAGTCTGAGTAATTTTGACGGATTTAATCTGGTCCTGAAATGTCAGCAGCTGCGGAAACATGTCAAACACATCTGTGTCCAGCACCTCATCACTTGACAGGTGTGTGACCCGTTTTGCCTCATCATTCCATATGACGATCCGGTTGAACTGGTTGATTCCGATAATCACCGAAGGCATGGAGTTGATAATGTTGCTCAGCATGATCCGCATCCGTTTGAGTGAATCTCTGGCCTGCTGCTTTTGGACAAGCTCCGTTTTTAATGAGTTCATGGCCTGGCGGTATATTGTAAACAGGTTAAATGACACCACAAATACAAAGCAGATGGCTATGGCATTATCTAAAAAATAGTCTACCCGGGTACGAAGTCCCAAGTCGGCTTCATGATGCAGGTGGATGTTGAACACAATAAAGATGATCAGGTTGAGTATGAAATAGACCACCAGGGGGGTCCGGCTCCTGAAAAACATAATGGGCATGGCCGCCATCAGCCCGATGATGAATACAATGGTATCCACCTTGATCAGAAGGGATGATGCCGGTTCATTGAACATCAGAACCCAGGCCACGGTAAAGCTGGTGAGAAATATAATATTGACTGACAGGGTGTACCAGCCCCTGAGGAGAAATATCAGGGCTGAGAGCATCACAAGAAACCCAACAAGTTCGGTCAGGACGGTGAGGCTGCCAAATCCGAACGTGAAGCTGGTATAAATCAGAGTCACGATCAGGCAGGAGATCACGATCAGGGTGGTAATGAGGACAAATTTGGCCTTGAGCCAGAGCTCCTTATTACCCTTGTCATAATTTTTCAAAAAAATGGAAAACAGTTGATTCATGATGATCGGATTCCGCAAAAGGGTCAGTTCAATTGCGATGCATCTTTGAAAACCGACTGGAGTTTTTCAGACAGGACCACCATATCAAAGGGTTTGAGCAGATAGTCATCACACCCGTTGGCCACCATGGCTTCGATCTCCTCCCTTTTATTGTACCCCGAGCAGATCAACACTTTCGCAGAAGGTCTCAGCTGTTTGATTCTTTCGAACGTCTGGCGGCCATCCATACCCGGCATCACCAGATCCAGAATGATCAGGTCAAAGCATTGGACCTCGCTGCGGATGGCCTGCAGCGCCTTGGGCCCCGAATTGACAGCCATGACCTGGTATCCCAGTGTGGTCAGCATCTCAGAACAGACATCGATCACCCCGGGTTCATCATCCACCAGAAGAATGCTGCCTTTTCCTGAAATAATGCATTCATGATCATGGGGGACGGGTTCAGCCGCAGGGTGGCCGGTACTCCCATTTTCACCGGGAAGATAAAAGAAAAAGGAACTGCCGCTGCCCGGTGTGGATACCACCTGGAAACTGCCGTTATGCCCTTTGATAATACCGTAGGCCGTTGCCAGTCCAAGACCGGTGCCTCTATCCCGGGCCTTGGTGGTGAAAAACGGTTCAAATATCTGATCGATGATATCCGTGTCTATCCCCACCCCGGTATCTGTCACCGTCACTTTGACATAATTGCCTTCATTTATCAGAGATAGGGATTCCAGCTGATCCAGGTCCACCCGGACATTTTCAGAGCGTATGTGTATGGTGCCGCCGTCGGGCATCGCCTGCCAGGCATTGACAAACAGGTTCATCAGCACCTGTTTCATCTGGCCTTCATTGACCCTGGTCTGCCACAGGTCCGGGGCCAGGGACTGGCGGATCAGGATGTCCTTCTTGGTGCGGCCGAACATCTCGGCTGACAGCGCCAGCAAGTGATTCAGGTTGATCAGTTCGGTCTCATTCAACCCCTTCTGAGCAAACCCCAGCAACTGGCCCGCCAGTTGGGCACCGCTCTGGATATAATCTTCGATGCGGTTGATCCTCTGAAACTCCTTTGAGTCGGGATCCAGCCCGGTTTTAAGCAGGGAGGAGTACCCCTGGATTCCCATGAGGATATTATTGAAATCATGGGCAATTCCTCCGGCAAGGGTCCCGATGGCTTCCATCTTCTGGGACTGCCGGAGCTGATCCTCCATGGTGACCTGTAGCGTGATGTCCTTGGCAGTACAATAGATCCCTGCAAACCGTTCCTTTTGCTGCAGGTCCGGCAGGTACATGGCCACTGCCCTGAGTTCCACCACAGCATATGCATCAAACCAATCCTGGACACTTTGCTTATTGATTTTCTTCAACCGGAGCCGGATATTGAATTCAGTGTCCGAGGCCGGCACGGCATGACTGAGTTCGTAAAGCTGGGATACTTTCTGGATATCATCAGGGTGGAGGATTTTTGAAAAGGGCTGCCCGATCAGTTCGGAATTATCAACACCCAGAAGATGCTCAAACTGTGGATTGATATAAGTAAAACAGTGATGCTGGTTCAGAATAGATATCAGGTCCACCGAGTGGTCAACCATATACTGATACTGTTTTCGAGTAGCGGCCAGTTTGGCAGATGCCAGGCGATGTTTCTCCATGATCTCCTTCCGGATCAGAAAATCATGAACCGATTTGATCAATTCGGAGCTGTCAAAGGGCTTTTTCA
>QZLA01000372.1 GCA_004796375.1 Desulfobacteraceae bacterium | reverse complement strand
GCAGAGTTTGAAAGTCATGCGCGTTGCAGCCCGGCTGTCTCTTCATTATCCCGGGAGCGCTGCTGAATATCGATCGCTCCTCGGCTAGTTTGAGACCCGTGGTTTTCCGTCTCTGCCTCACGGCAGGTTTGGCCCGAAATCCCAGATACTATAATGATTTCACTCTGAATGTCAACAACCTGATTCGTATTAATGAATTCTGATCGGTTCAATGGGGTGCTGCCTGGAAATCTTCTGCAGGACCGATACCACATCCTGTAAATCACTGTCCATGTATGTGGTGAAACTGGCCTTCATCTCAATGCCCAGGGTCGCGGTTTCCACGGCCCGATCCGGAAGCACCAGTATGGTGCGTATGTCTTCTAAAAGTGTTCTCATCGATTTTACCTTTTGTCCCTCATGGCCGGATGCCATTAAAAAAACAGCCACCGATACATGGTGTAATGGCCTGCGAAGGCGGTCAGACAAACGGTCAAGCGATGAGAAAAAACTGATGTCGGCCTCTGGAAGCCCGTCTTCAATCATGCGTCGAAGGGATACCCCTGCATGTGTTTCGCTATTCTCATACAAAATCACCTTCATCTCGAACTCCTGATCCCGGAGAGTGATGCCTCAATGGCATTTTCATCCAGCAGCCATGTGGTCTGGCTATTGAGAATGACCGAGCCTGTCATCCCTTTGTGGAGACAGCTGGTATCAACAGAATCTTTTTCAACTTCGCATGTGTCCAATGGTCCATTGACCATGAGACCGATCTCCGCATTACCCAGGTTCAGGACAAGAACCTCTGCATAATCTTTAAACGGGATCGTTTCCACCTCACAGAATTGAGAGATATGAAACAGCTTCAGTGCGCCGCCCCTGTATTGAATCACCTGCTGCTGACCGATCTGCTCGATGTCTGAAACCCTTATCCTTTCGATTCTCTCCACCCGGTCCATGGAGATGCAAAACGGTTCATGCTGCAGGTTACGAAACGTCAGCAGTGCGGTCTTTTCTTCCGGGCCTGTCTGCGCAACTTCTGTTATCCCGTCCTGTAAAGGAGATCCGGAATCCTTTGCAGAAAATGCAGACTGGGCGATACTGGCCACATCAAGTATCAAGGCCACGCGACCGTCTCCCATGATGGTTGCCCCGCTGTAGATATTGCACGCCTTGAGGTGCTGTCCCACCGGCTTGACCACGATCTCCTCCGAGTCGAACAGCCGGTCAACCACCAGACCGTACTTGCAGGAACCGGATGACACTACGGCAATGTGCACCACCCGCTTCGAGTCTTGGGCATCACCGGAATTATCCCCCAGGACCTGTGACAACCGTATCAGCGGCAGCAGCTCGCCCCGCAATTGAATGACCGGGGTGTCCCCGACGTGTTCAACCGTTTCATCCACCTGATCAACAGGAATCCTGAGCAGCTCATCCAGGTTGGATTGTGGAATGGCATACCGCCCCCCGGCTGCAGAAATGATCTGGCTGGGAATAATCGCCAGGGTCAGCGGCAGTTTAATATCGATCCGGGTGCCGCCATCTGTCTTTTGATCGGTTTCGATCTTTCCGCCAAAGGTTTCGACTTCCTCCCGCGCCCGTTGAAATGGCGACCCGGCTTCCTGGTCTGCAGGCAAATCATTAGGATCAAAACCGCTGCCGTCATCTGATATCACGATATTCACCTGACCGGTTTCGTGGAACGCCTCGATGTGAATCCGGGAAGTTTCCGGCTTTCCTTTTTGCCTGCGAACATCGGGTATTTCCGCACCATTGGCCACCACCATTTTTAAAAGTGTTTCAAGGGGCAATTGAATCGACTCTAGGATGGTTTTGTCCAGTTCCACCTCTTTTCCCTCAATCTCAAGATCTATGGATTTTCCCTGGTCAAAGGAAAGGTCCCTGACCAGGCGGGTAAACCGGGTGAAAATGATTGACATGGGCTGCATCCGGGTCTGCATGATCGTTTCCTGCAGTTCAGAGGTGATCAGGTCGATCCGCTGGCTGGACTGTTCGGTGATCCTGGGATCGGATATCTGCACGCCCTGGCACAATTGGTTCCTGCACAGGACCAGTTCTCCGGCCAGGTTCATCAACCGGTCCAGCAGGGTTACGCTGACCTTGATGGATGAGGCGTCTGTCTTTTTCATTTCCGCGGGATCACTGGTTGTCATATTTCCGGTAGTATTCATCGTCTGGCATCCTTCCCTGGGGAACCGGCCCGATATCGCTCAGATTCGGGCGGCTCCCCAACAACCGTTAGAGTTTAAACCTGCGGACCAACTCGTTGAGGTTTTCTGCCAGTTCAGACAGTTCAGAAGCGCTGGTGTTCACCTGGAGGCTGCCGGTATTCATTTCATCGGATGCCTGGCTGACCTGGTGAATATCCTGGGTGACTTCCGTGGCAACCACAGAGGTCTGATTCACGTTCTGGTTGACCTCCTGAACACCGGCGGCTGCCTGGCTGACATTGGTGGAGATCTCCTGGGTGGTGGCGGACTGCTCTTCAATGGCTGTGGCCACGGTGGTGACAATGGAATCAATTTCATTGATGATATTTACAATGGTTTCAATGGCTGAAACCGATTCCTGCGTGGTTTTCTGGACATCACCGATCCTTGAACCGATCTCTTCGGTGGCCTCTGCCGTCTGCTGAGCCAGGGCCTTGATCTCCCCTGCGACAACAGCAAAGCCTTTGCCTGCTTCCCCGGCCCGCGCCGCTTCAATGGTGGCGTTCAGAGCCAGCAGGTTGGTCTGCTCCGAAATATCGGCAATGGTCTCCGTGACCTTGCTGATCTGTGCGGCAGCCGCACCCAGTTCATTGACCTTTCCGGATACCTCCTGGGCGCTCTTCACCGCATCTGATGTGGTCTGGCTGCCCTTTGCCGTATTCTTGGCAATTTCGTTGATCGTCACAGACATCTCTTCTGCAGCAGATACGATCATCTGAATATTGGCAGTGGTCTGCTCAGTAGCCGCAGCAACGCTGTTCATGTTGGTGCTCATCTCTTCGGCTGCTGTTGCCACATTGTTCGATTTTTCCGAAGTTTGTGAGGCATTGGATGACATCTGGTCTGAGATGGCCGACAGTTCTGTGGATGAAGAGGTCAGTGTGGCCACACCAGAGGTGATTTCCGTCAGCATCTGGGTCAGGTTATCGGTCATATGCTTCATGTTTGCATAGACGCCGGTAATTCCCCCGTTGCCCTCTTCAAAATCCACGGTCAGATCCCCTTTGGCAATACTATTCGCCACGTTGGCGATTTCAGCAGGATCATGCCCCAGTTGTGCCATGACCCCTTTGACAAACCAGAGCACACCCAAAACGGTCAGGATCAGAAATATAAGACCGGAAATCAAAATAATGCTTCTCAGACTGCGGACCGGACCGAGGAACTCTTCTTCATTCTGGGTCACGCCGATGCTCCAGCCCGTGGCAGGCACAGGTGCAAACCCGGCAATTTTATCAATTCCTTTGAAGTTGTAAGTATCAACGCCGGATTCAAGCGCCATCATCCTGGTGGTAATCTGTTCCATTCCCGGTGCTTTACCCAGGTTCAAGTCAAGGATGTATTCTGATTTGGGGTGAGCAACCGTCAGACCGGTGCGGTCGATCATAAACGGATACCCGGTTTCCCCTACCTTGATCCCGGTGATGATGGCAGACAATGCATCAAGTTTGACTACGATCCCGAAAACACCGGCAAATTCACCGTTCTCACCGGCCAAAGGTACGGCAGCAACGACAACCGGCACACCACTGGCCCTGGATTTCACTGCCTGCCCGATGTTGATTTTGCCGGATTTGGCGATACCAAAATAATCCCGGTCTGCTACGGATAACTTCTTTTCTCTGAGTGCACCACCCATACTGTCTGCTATGGCAATCCCCTTTGAGTCTGCCACAAAAATCAGGTCATAGCTGTTACCCGCCTGCTTGAAAAATCGCGCTATCGCCTGATCAGCGGCTTTCAACTCTGCCGCAGCCCCATCCACACCGTCTTTTAGAACCGCTCTGGCCGCACGTTCAATAACAGGATCATGGGCCAGCTCCCTGGCAAGCTTCACTTCCTGTTCCATGACCTGCTCGGTCAACACGGCCAGGTCAGCCGCCACCATTTCTGCACGCCCCTTGGCAAGCGCCATGATGGCATCGGATGATTTTTTCATGGAAATGATACCCACAAACGTTAATGGAATAATGGCAGCCAGGATTCCACCGACAATCAATTTGAATTTTAATGATCTTTTCTTCATATCTCTTCCCCTCCGAAGTGATTGGTGTTTAGAAGTGATGCTGTTTGGCTATATCCTCAGCAGAAACCGTGCCACACAAACAAGAAATCAAATAACACTATAAAACCAATTACTTAAGAAAATAACCACCCGTCAACCCATCGCAGGAACACACGTTCATTCCTAAAAACAGGAATTAAATCGTTCCTATTTTCAGGAATCCTGAATATGAGAATGAAAAAAACGGGAAGGATCAGTTCCTGCCGAACCCGGGAAGGTGATGCTTACTCAACAGGCCGTACAACCTGGACTGGGATACACCGGATAATTCAGAGGCTTTTTTCCGGTCTCCCCCGGACCGGTTGATCAGCTCTTTCAGATATGCCTTTTCAAGGCGGTCCCGGTACTCGTTTAATGTGGGAAGGTCTTCGGTGAGGTCAGGTACCGGTGGTGTAAGAGAGGGGTAGTCAGCGGCGGGGACTGCCTCAAATGCGATGTTGGATACACGGTATTCCGGGGGCAGGTGTTTGGGAACAAGGGTGGGATCCTGAGCGGCCGATGCCAGCATATATTCAAGCACATTGATCAGTTCCCTGACATTGCCCGGCCACTTCTGGAGCGACAGCATCTGAACGACCTCGTCAGATACGGCTTTATTTTCCATTTGATACTTCCGGGTCAATTCATGGATTTTCTTGACAATAATCTCTTCAACGTCCTCTTTTCGGTCGCGCAGAGACGGCAGGTGGATCTCCATGGCGCGGATACGGTACAGCAGATCCTGTCGGAATGTCTGCTGTTCAACCATGGTATCCAGGGACAGGTTGGTGGCCGCAATCAGGCGAATATCCACAGGAATTTCACGGTTGCCGCCCACCGGGCGGATCACTCTCTCCTGCAGGGCCCTAAGTAAGGATTTCTGTGCATTCAACGGCAGATCACCGACTTCGTCCAGCATCAGCGTCCCCCCGTCTGCCTGGGTGATCAACCCGTCCTGTTTGCTCCCTGCACCGGTAAAAGCGCCTTTTTCGTGACCGAACAATGTGCTTTCCACGAGTGTTTCCGGCAAAGCCCCGCAATCCACAGCAACAAACGGCCGCTCTTTTCGTTTGCTGTTCTCATGAATGGCCCGGGCAAACAACTCCTTTCCGGTCCCGGTTTCACCGGTGATCAATACACTGGCGTCGGTCGCAGCTGCCGTAGCGACCTCCTTAAGACACTGCCTGAGATTATCGGATTCACCAATGATTTTTGATCTGACCAGGGGGACGGCTGCCTTAACACTTTGCTTTTCCTTTCGATATTGAAGCGCCCGGGTGATGGGCAACGACACCTCATCCAGAAGGAACGGTTTCTGGACATAATCCCATGCCCCGTATTTAAATGCCAGTTCCGCCCCCCGGGCATCGCCGGTTCCGGTAATAATGATGATTTCCGGATTCCCTGAACTCTTATTGATCTTGGGCATCAGCTCCAACCCGTTTCCATCCGGAAGTTCCAGATCCAGAAGCACCAGATCAAAGGCCCGGCTGTCAAGTTTGGTTTCGGCATCTTTCAATGTGTTGGCCGTTTCCGATTCAAACGCCATGTGGGTAAGCAGCTCTGTAAAAAACAGGCAGATACTGGGATCATCATCAATGACCAGGACCGTTGTCATCATCTATTTCCTGTGGGTTAAACTCGTTTATTGCTGAATTGATCACCCGGGACAACTCGCTGGCGATCAACGGTTTCATGACCATATTAGAAATACCGTAGATGTGAAGCTTTTCCCGGGTCAGTCCTTCACTGAATCCGGTGCAGACCACAATGGGGATATGCGGACTGCATTTTCGAAATTCCATGGACAACTCCAGGCCGCTCATGTCCGGCATGGCAAGATCGGTCAGCACCAGATCGAAATCCTTGGGGCTGTGTTTGAACCGTTCCAGGGCATCCCGGCTGTAGTGAAATCCTTCTACCTGATAGCCCAGTTTAATCAGCACCTGGGTACACCAGTCCACGATGGAAGGCTCATCATCCACCACCATCAGCCGGCCCTTTCCCGTCACCATCACCTCAGGGATCACCTCGTCCATGGATGATGTTTCCGGTTTCTGTTCCGGAATTAATAATTTGAATGTGGTTCCCTGACCGGTTTCACTGTATACGGAAATATCGCCCTTCATCTCCTTAATAATGCCATAGACCTGGGAAAGCCCCATTCCAGTCCCCTCACCCCGGGGTTTGGTGGTGAAAAAGGGTTCAAAAATTTTATCTTTGACGGATTTAGGTATCCCGCAACCGGTATCGGCAATGATCAACTCCACGTATCTGCCGGGCTGAATCTCCTTGGCCTGGGTGATATCACCATCCAGGATGACAATGGCGTCCTGCTTGACGTCCAGAATCCCTCCTTTTTCCTTCATGGCATATGCCGCATTGGTGAACAGGTTCATCATCACCTGGTGCATCTGGGAGGAATCCGCCAGGACCAGGCTGTCCTTGGAATTGAACGCCATATGAATATCGATTTCAGGCCCCACGGACGCCCTGATGAATTTCAGTGACTCCTTCACCAGGGGAACTATGGGAATGCGTGTCTTTTGGAGATCCGCCCGCCGGCTGAACGCCAGGATATGCTTGACCAGATCCCTGGCCCTGAGCCCTGCGGTCAGGATTGAATCCAGATGCTTTTTCATATCTGCGTTGGGAGGCACACCCAACCGGGCCAGTTCCGCAAACCCCAGGATCGAAGACAAGATATTATTGAAATCGTGGGCAATTCCGCCGGCAAGTGTGCCCAACGCTTCCATTTTCTGAGATTGCTGAACACGGTGCTCAAACAATTTTCTTTCGGTGATGTCCTGGATGATCCCCCGAAGGAAATACCCCTCTCCGTTAGGATGAGGCTCGGGTTCACAGATCACATGAACCCATCTGACCCGTGATGTGGTCAAGTTGAATTTCAGCTCGATATCGTAAGGTTCCCCTTGATGGGACGCTTTTTGAATCGCCTGCTGATATTTTTCCCACCAGGGGGGGTCAAGGATGGATTGAAGGTAGTTCCACGATGCCGGGTCATTCCCCGGGTCCAAACCGAGGATTCGATAAACTTCATCGGACCACTCCCGCTTATCGGTCAGGGGATCCATGGTCCAGCTGCCGACGCCGGCAATCTGCTGGGCCAATCGCAAATCGGTATTGCTGTTTCTCAGTTTCCTTTCCAGTTCTTTTCGATGGGAGATATCACGGGTAATTCCCAGTATGCGGTCAGGAACACCATTCGGGTCTCTCAGGAACCGGGCGGTCACCTCGGTCCAGATGATCGATCCATCCTTTTTGATCATCTCTATCTCCAACACCCGGTACCGGTCAGGGTCGATCCCCTCCTGTCCCTCCTGAGAAAGCTCATTTGAAATCAAATGAGTGACCCTCTCCCTGGATCCCGTTGTCAACCGTGCATCCATTTCCAGCTGCATGACCTCTTCAACAGAATACCCGAGTAGATTCTCCATGGCCGGGCTGACATATGTGAACCTCAGGGTCGACAATGCCATGATCCAGATCACATCCGATGCATTTTCCGCCAGGAGCCGGTAGCGGGCTTCACTGTCTTTAAGATTGTCTTCGGCACGTTTTTTTTGGATGATTTTCCACATCCCGTCCATCATGAGCTGCAGCTGTCTTACATCTGAGTCATTATAGGGTTCCTCTTTATTCCCAACCCCGGCCAGCGCCACGATTTGCTCACCGTCAAATACAGGAATATTCATCACCCGGGTAATCTCCACATGCCCCTCGGGGTATCCCTTTTTCAGATCTCGAGGATAACTGGCATAATCATTGATGATTTCAGCCTTTCGGGTCCGGGCGGCCTCTGCCCACAGGCCGGTATCTTTCACGGTATAGATCAGGAGTTTATTCTCTATCTCACATTCTTTCATGGTCTGCCTGGACCAGGTGTACATGGTCAACTGGGTTTCCGCCTCATTCATGAATGCCAGATATCCGATCTGGCTCTTGGTGAGATGAATGGCCTCCTCAAGGGCAAACTCCGTCAGGG
>QZLA01000243.1 GCA_004796375.1 Desulfobacteraceae bacterium | reverse complement strand
CGACGTCCCAGTTCACCTGATGCATGTATCGAAGTAATTGTGCCGACTTGATCGACCTGCATTTCTCTTAAATTAATGATCCCCACAATATGGTTCCTTGTTTTCATGGTTGTTAATGAAATTAATCTTACCGAGATAAGTTTTATAAACCTAACTTTTAGGTGTGTCAATAATAAAATACAAAAATGCTATATTTTGTTAAGCTAATGAACTAAGATGGCAAAACGATCTTATGTGATGGTGGGCTAAAATGGTTTTCCGCTATTCATTTTCTACTCTGGGTATGATATACGCTTTTAAAGTGATGGTTTCTAAATGATGAGCGGTTTGCTTTGATAACTATTAGATATGCAATTTTTGTCCTGATTCTATGTATGGGGTGTTTTCCTCATCAGGGGAAAGCCCATCCCCATGTGTTTGTAGCACAGCAGCTAACCACGGTATTTGATGCCAAGGGACTGGCCGGCATCCAGGTGAACTGGATCTTTGACGATATGTTTTCCAGCATGATCAGTGCGGATCATGACCGCAACGAAAACGGAATGCTGGAGCCTGAAGAGGTTCAAAGCATAAAGGCCAATGCCTTTTCCTTCATTAAGGAATTCGATTATTTCTCATATATCCGTATCGATTCAAAGCCGTTCAAAGTACAATACGTGACCGATTTTTCAGCCACGCTTGACCAGGGACGGCTCAGTTACGACTTTTTTATCCCCTGTCACGTTAGCGCTACCCGTCACCCTAAAGAGATCGTCGTATCCTCTTACGACCCCAGTTACTATTCCGCCATCTATTTCAATGATAAAAAGCCCGTTGATACCGTGAACGGATCGGATATGGACGTCAATTTAAAGGTCGGCCTGGACAAGGAAACATCCATCTACTACGACATGGTCAATCCCTGGGCCCTGTTTTTCAGTTTCAGGTTAAAATGATACAACCACGTCCTGCTGCGGTTTTCTTACTCTCGCTTGTGCTTCTGGCTTTATGTGCTCAGGCGTTTGCCCACAACCCGTTTACAACACGCCCGGAGAAACATCATGTCGCACCGGCCCCCCCGGTTAAAGCCAAGTTTTTTGTCCGAATCATTACCTGGCAGCAGCAGTTGAGGCTGAAGATGTCCGCCTTGATCCGGGAAACCAAAGAGAAGAGAAGCCTTGCTCCCGTCTTAATGCTTCTGGTGTTCGCTTTTACCTACGGAATGGTCCATTCTGCCGGTCCAGGTCACGGGAAAGCCGTGGCCATGACTTATATCGTGGCATTCAAGCCAGGCCTGATCAGAGGTCTGTTGTTTGGTAACCTTTTGGCACTCACCCATGGATTGTCCGGCATATTCTTTGTCCTGATCGTGAAATTCATCCTGCAGACCGGGATGTCCCGATCCCTGGAAATGATGACCGATCTGACGCAACGGATCAGTTTTTCACTCATTACCGCCTTGGGCGTATTTATTTGTATCAAGGGGATTGTGAAATGGACCAGGCCCAAGAACGAGGAGGAGGCGCCGCCTGTTAAGGGTGTGACAAATCCGTATATCACCGCCGTTGCGATAGGCATCATTCCATGCCCCGGTGTGGTCATGGTGATGCTGTTTGCCATCTCCATGGGTGTGACCTGGCTGGGTGTGTTACTTGGGATAACCATTGCTTTGGGGATGGCCTCAACCATCACATTGATTGTATTTGCTGCAATGACCGGTAAAGCCGCAATGCTTCAATCGGTTTCCAGGCGAAAGAACGTCCTGAAATACCTGGAGCATACAATTGAAATCACTGCTGGAATAGGCGTTGCAGGACTCGGTATTCTTTTTCTGTTGACGAGTGTTTGATCTATTCCTTATGTTTTGGCGTTCTAACTTTCTTTGGTCGGTTTTATTTCACCGGCCGAATGAAATATTCTTTGACAATCAAGCCTATGAATTATATGCATGAAAATAAAACGTGGAGATAAGGACATGGATGCCCCGGAAAAATTAAGCGAAGCACTCGAAGATTACCTTGAGACCATTTTGGAACTGCAGGAGACCAAAACGGTAGCCCGCTCAAAGGACATCGCTGAAAAACTGGATATCAAGCGGGGGTCAGTGACCGGGATGTTGAAAAAACTTGCCAAGCAGGATTTGATCAACTATGAACCCTATGGATATGTGACCCTGACGGCACAAGGGGAGAAAATTGCCAGGGAAGTGGAGCGCCGGCATATCTTCCTGAAAGATTTTTTATACCG
Source organism: Desulfobacteraceae bacterium (assembly GCA_004796375.1). GTDB lineage: Bacteria > Desulfobacterota > Desulfobacteria > Desulfobacterales > Desulfobacteraceae > MADRE2. The sequence goes on along the minus strand of QZLA01000243.1, from coordinate 1,501 downwards.
GATCCTCGAAGTGGATGAAGAAACCGCTGAAAAGAATGCCTGCCAGATGGAACATGCCATGGATGCGATCACCTTTAAAAAGTTCAAAGCATTTGTAAAAAAACTGGATGCTTCATGGAACGGAGCTAATTCCTGACAGTTCATCTATCTGTTTTCTGTCTTAACATCATCTCAAATTCACTTAATTGAATTTTCTATTGACATTTAGTCTTGGGTGTGGAATTTTTTGCCCATTAAGTTAGCCAATCCAAACAAAGTGATGAGTGGAATAATGCAGGAGGTACAATGACAACTTTCATGTCAAAGTTTATGGATATCTGGGAAGTTGAATCCCATTTCAAATGTCCGATCCTCGGGGCCATGCTGTCCGAGCAAAAGCACAGATCAATTCTTGAAAAATGCGGGTATGATGTTCGTTCACTGAAACCCTATGAGTATCACTCCAGGATCATGGAGAAACTGTTTGGGAAAAATACAGTATCCGTTAAAGTGAATAACTTCATCCGGAGCAAGTCCTCCAAGTACATGAAGCAGGTAAGGAATACAGATCCTGAAGCGCTTCGTGACCTGTGGCAATCCCAATTGAAAACCGGGAACGTCGGCCCCATGATGTATGCCATCATCTCCTATGAGGATACACCCGTGGACCTGCTTCAGGATGTCCATGGTGAAGTCCATATGCTGGCCCATGCCAATATGACCGGAATTATCGATGTCAGAAAAGAGCTGGTTAAAACACGTGATATCCTTGAAAAAGAAAAGCAGAAAAACCGGGAAAAACAGGCCAGGATCAAATCTTTGGTCCTGGAACGAAAAGCGGATGGCAAAAGACTGGTAAATGCTGAAAAAGAAAATGCCGCACTAAAAGCCCAGATCAGGTTACGTGAAAACCGGGTGGATCCGGACATCTCCCTTGAGCAAACCATTGGCTCACAAGCCCTTCGGATCCGGGAACTTGAAAAGGCGTTGGAGCAGAGCCTGCAGGTGGTTCAGAATAAGGAAAGAGAACACCGGGCCTTGGAGATCGATATGTTCAGTTTGAAAAGTGAGAATGAGTTGCTTCAAAGCGAAATGCAGGGGCTTGCTGACGGGCTTGCCTCATCTGTATTGCCGCCTTGCCAGGGAGACTCGAACTGCCTGAAAGAGGAGTGCTCTAGATACCAGCTTTGCGCCAAACGAATCTTTATGATCGGCGGGATGACCAAGATGAAATCCTATTACAAAGATATTATAGAAAAGGCCGGCGGCACCTTCGAGTATCATGACGGTTACCTGAAAAATTCAAGCACCAATCTTGAGGCAAAGGTCAAACGGTCTGATCTGATTCTGTGTCCTGTCAACTGCAACAGTCACAATGCCTGCCTGAGGGTCAAGAAGCTATGCAGCCAGTTTAACAAGGAGTTTAAGATTCTCAACACCGCCAGTCTCTCTGCGGTTGCCCAGGCCGTTTTTGTAGCTGAAAATCAGAACAGGGAAATTGTTCTGTCATAGCTTTGATCAT
>QZLA01000125.1 GCA_004796375.1 Desulfobacteraceae bacterium | reverse complement strand
GCGAAGATATCATTGAGAAGCAGGTGTCCATGTACGATGCCGGTGCAGTGCTGGGGCTTGACAGAACAGAATCTTCGGCCATGGCAGAAGCCTTGTTTCTTCACGAGTTGGCTGAACTCAAGACCCTGTCCGGCGGAATCGGTATTACTCAAAAGGGTCTTGAGACCCTTCAGGTGGAGATGGGCGTGGGGTTTGATATAAATCGGTATCGCCTCAGTCAGGGGCCGGTACTGGGTCAGAATGATATCGGGATCATCCGGGACCTGGTTTCAGATATCCGAAAAACAGTGGATCAGGCCGGCCTGTCCTTTGAGCAGGCAGAAGAGCTGGTTATGGATATCAAAACACTTGAGATACACCTGCTGTCCAATCGTCCCAAGACAGCTATTGTCAAAGAAATCGCACGCTCGATTCTCTCGATATTGTCTCCAACCGGTCTTCAGAAAATCTGTGCCGGGCTCTCCGGAGTTATCGGGTGATCCCCGGATTTCACAGCATATGAATCCTAAATTAAGAATCAGATCCGACCTAAGATGTTGAAAGACCATACCGAAGCACCGCTTCCCAGAAAACTGATTGTCGAACCCACCACCCGGTGCAATTTTCAATGCCGGATGTGTGTCAAACAGTCTGCCGGCGCCAGAATTGAGGAGGGTGACCTTTCTTCCCGAATTCTGGATCAATGCCTGGAGGTGATGCCCGGCCTGGATTCCCTGGTGTTTACGGGAATTGGAGAACCCTTGCTGCATGAGGATATCGAGACATTTGCCGCACAGGCCAGATCCAGGATGCCCAATGGCAGCCGTATCGGTTTCCAGACCAACGGCAAGCTGCTCAACAGGGAGCGAAGCCTCTCATTGTTCGACTCCGGGGTCAATACCATATGTGTGTCCGTGGACAGCATCGAGCCGGCACTTTTCAATGATATCCGGACCAGTGACGGGTTTTTTGATGTCAACCCGGTGATCGAATCGCTGGGCCGGAACCGGGCTGAAGTCACGGCAAAAAAAACAGGTGGAGACATCAGGCTCGGTGTAGAGTTCGTGGTGATGAAGCAGAATTTGGATCAGCTGCCCGGACTGGTTCGATGGGCAGCTCAACATCAGCTCGATTTTATTATTGTCTCCCATGTGGTGGCCTATGGCAAAGCATTTCAGGATCAGGCCGTTTTTTTAAACAACTCATATGAATCCATGGCGTGGTTTGAGATCTACCGCAAAAAGGCCGAAGCTGCCGGTATGGATCTTCAGGAGTACAGCCGGATGCTCTGGAAATACCATAAAACAGAGCAGGAGACCGAACTGTACCGACTCATGGATGAGTTCAAGAGGGCTGCGCAGGACCAGGGTGTATATATCAATCCGGTTCACCTGTTTTCTGAAAAAAAAGGTGCGTATGATGCGGTCCGGACACGCTTTGACCATGCCGAACAATTGGCCCGGCAGTACGGCATCGAGCTGACCCTGCCCCGGATACGGCCTAAAACGAACAGGCGGTGTGATTTTATCGAAGAGGGCGCTGTGTTTGTAACATGGGACGGCCAGGTATCCCCCTGCTATTTTCTATGGCACCAGTATGAGGTGATGCGTGCAGGGAATATCAAACAGGTGTCCCCCCTGTATTTTGGAGACCTTCATCAGGGAACCCTTGGCCAGATCTGGCAGCAAAGGGATTATGCCGAGTTCAGGCAGAAGGTCATTGCCTATGATTATCCAAACTGTCATGCCTGGTGTGATACCCGCTGTGATTATGTGCTGCAGGCCCCTTTTTACCAGGACTGCTACATCAATGACATTCCCTGCTGTGACTGCTACTGGAGCCTGGGACTGCTCAACTGCCTGACATGAGATCCACACAGGGTCAGGGATTAAAAATACTGTCCGGGTTGGTTTTGGGGATATTCATCCGGCGTCCGTAGAGCAGGTCATCCATGAACAGGGCGATTTTCTGGTTGAGGGTGTTTCGTGAAATATACCACCGGACCAGTTTATGGAGCAGGGTATCCGGTTTGGTATAGGGGCAGACACCGATGCACATACCGCAGTCCGATCCCACGGTTTTCCAGTAAGAAAAGCATTTCTCCTGGTCAATGGACCAGTGCCTGAATCCCCGGGAAACTTGCTCTTCGTCATGGGTGATCGACCCTGAAGGGCAGTTGTCGGCACATTTTTTACAGATCCGGCAGAAGGCGTCCATGGATGGATCTCTATCGGATTCGGTCGGCGGCAGTGCCAGGTCGGTGGTGACCACGGCAATGCGCACACATGGGCCGTGGACCTTGTGCATGAAAATTCCCATCCGCCCCAGTTCACCCAGGCCGGATTCTACGGCCAGGGGGACGCACAGGGTGTCATAATTGGCATCATTGTGGGCCCGGGCCCGGTACCCGAAACTTCTGAGATAACCGGCAACAATATTTGAGATTTTGGCGGCTTCGACATACTTCTGGGCCGATTCCTGGATCACGCAGGCCGTAGGGGCTTGTTTGAGCATCTCGACCCTCATGGGTACGATAATAACGATGGCCGAGTGATAGTCCCGGTCGGTTTGTTCACCCCAGGCTCGGGCGTGACGGCCCCGGTGGCTGTAGAAATGATAGGGCTCAAGGTCAATAATTCCGGTGTCGCATCCCCCGTAAAATGCCACGGTTTCCATGATGGTCCGGGTCATGGATTCAGGGTCCACCGGTTGCTTTATTTCATTTGGCGGGCCGTCGGAACAGGGAATGGTGGACTCGAGGTACTCAAACGCCGAAAGATAGACGGCTGTTGTATGATCATCATGAAAGAACTGCTCCGGCGAACCAAAGTCGGGCTTTTTATGGATCTGCTGGTCTGTTGACCGGTTCTCCGGCCTCATGCGGTGGTAGGCTTCCAGGAGTTCAGGGTGTTTTGCCAGGTTGTTCCGGGCAAACATGTTATCCCGCTCATCATAGAGGGTGGCCTCGGCCATATCCCGTTTCTCCAAAGGGTCTGGGAAGAAGCGGGCCAGCGACAGAACAGTGAATATCCCAAGGCCAGCCAAAAGGGCAACATTCAGTACCTGGCTGACCGGATCGGTCCTGAAAAAGAAATGGGCCCAGAACAGGAGGTTGAACAGGAAAAGTCCCAGGGAGATCCAGACGGCCCGGCGTTCTTTTTCAACATAGGAGGAAACACCCAAAAGACCGATGAAGAGTGAGAGCGTTATAAGGCAGCTCAGGTTTAAAATGAACAGGGCGCCGGACAATTTTCAACCCCCTTTTACAGGATTATAAACGATTGACATGCGCCTTCCCGCCGATGCAGAGCAGTTTGAGGGGCGCATAGCCGGCAAGATAACACAGATCTGCAGGGGATTGAATATCCCAGAGTGCAAAATCTGCATCTTTTCCAACATCCAGGGTTCCTTTAGTCTTGGCAAGCCCGAGTGCGCGGGCCCCGTTGAGGGTGGTACCGGCAATCGCCTCCAAGGGCGTCATGTCAAACAGGGTGCATCCCATATTCAGGATCAGGGACAGCGAATGGATGGGGCTTGATCCGGGATTCAGATCTGTTGAGAGTGCCATGGGGATCTTGAATTCCCGGAACAGGGAAACCGGTGGTTTCTGTGTCTCCTTGAGACAGTAAAATGCGCCCGGCAGGAGTACTGCGGTCACATCATGTTCGGCCATGGCCTCGGCACCGGAACGGCTCAGGTATTCCAGGTGGTCGCAGGACAGTGCATTGAACGATGCAGCCAGGGAAGCGCCGTTTGAGTCAGAGAGCTGTTCGGCATGTAGTTTGACATCAAATCCCAGATCGGATGCTGCTTCAAACACCTGCCGGGTTTGATCATGGGTGAACCCGATGGTTTCACAGAATCCATCCACAGCGGTTGCAATTCCCTGATCCCTGACCGCCGGGAGCATCTCCTGGCACACCTGGTCAATATAGCCACCGGAATTGCCCTTGAATTCAGGGGGAAGCGCATGGGCTCCCAGGAAAGTGGCGTGGATCGATACCGGGGTGTTCTTATCGAGGCGGTCGATCACCCGGAGCATTTTAAGTTCAGTTGCCGTGTCCAGGCCGTAGCCGGATTTGATTTCAAGGGTGGTGATGCCCTGGGCCATCAGCCAGTTGACACGTTTGAGTGCTTCATTGTAAAGCTCGTCCTCGGATGCACCCCGGGTGGCTTTGACCGTGGAAGCGATGCCGCCGCCCTGCTTGGCAATCTGTTCATAGGAAACCCCGTTAAGCCGCATCTCGAACTCATCCGAGCGGGATCCCCCCCAGACCAGGTGGGTATGACAGTCCACAAATCCCGGCAGCATCCACAGCCCGTTGCAATCCGTGACCTGTTCAGCACGTGATTGGTCATTATCAGCGAGTTGATCCATGGGGCCGAGCCATTGGATCCGGCCATTGGATACGGCCAGGGCCGCATGGTCAATCAGGCCGTATCCGTTGCCGGTCATGGCAGCCATCCGGCAGTTCATGAAAAGGTGGTCCACGGGGTCTCCTTTAATAGATTGTCCGGATTTTATTAATTAAACATATTGATCATGGGCAGTTTGACGCCTTTGTCCCGGGCCACACCGACGGCAGTGTCATATCCGGCGTCTGCATGGCGGATAATACCGGTTCCGGGATCATTTCTCAGAACTGCGGTCACCCGGGCTTCGGCCTCGGGTGTGCCATCGGCCACGGTCACCTGACCGGCGTGAAGGGCATAGCCAATGCCCACGCCACCGCCGTCATGGAAAGATACCCAGGTGGCACCGGAAGCCACATTGGTCATGCAGTTGAGCAGGGCCCAGTCTGCCACGGCATCTGAGCCGTCTTTCATGGCTTCGGTTTCCCTGAAAGGAGACGCAACCGAACCACAGTCCAGGTGATCCCTGCCAATAACGATGGGGGCCTTGACCTTGCCGTCGCGTACCAGGTCGTTAAACAGTTTGCCCGCTTTTTCTCGCTCACCATACCCCAGCCAGCAAATCCGGGTGGGAAGGCCCATATGTTCAACTTTTTCCCCCGCCATTTTCAGCCAGTTGACCATGCGGGTTTTTTCAGGGAACAGTTCCATCAATGCCTGGTCCGTAACCCTGATGTCTTCGGGGTCTCCGGACAGGGCGGCCCAGCGGAAGGGGCCTTCACCCTGGCAGAACAGCTCGCGGATATAGGCCGGCACGAATCCGGGATAATCCATGGCATTGTCGACACCGCGCTTCATGGCCTGGGCCCTGAGATTGTTGCCGTAATCAAATGCAATGGCCCCTTTATCTTTCATTTCAAGAATGGCGCGTACATGTATTGCCATGGAATCCAGGGCCATGTCCTTGTATTTTTCTGGATCCGATTTTCTAAGGCTCAATGCCTCTTCAAAGGAAAGCCCCTGGGGGAAATATCCGTTGAGTTCATCATGGGCACTGGTCTGGTCCGTGATTACATCCGGGATAAAGCCCGTATCAATCATGGCAGGAAGTACATCCACCACATTGGCGCACAGGCCAATGGAAAGCGGTTTGCCGTCAGCAGCCGCTTTTCTGGCCATGGTAATGGCATCTTCCAGGGTGTCGGCCTGAACATCCAGGTATCGTTTTTCCAGGCGCTTGTCGATGCGGCTCTGGTCGATCTCTACACAGATGGCGACGCCGTTGGCCATGGTGACGGACAGGGGCTGGGCACCGCCCATGCCGCCAAGCCCGGCAGTAACGGTGATTTTGCCTCTCAAGTCGGCATTGAAATGGGTCTGGCCCAATGCGTAGAAGGTTTCATACGTGCCCTGGAGAATGCCCTGGGTACCGATATAGATCCATGATCCGGCCGTCATCTGGCCGTACATGATCAGTCCTTTTTTGTCCAGCTCATGGAAGTAATCCCAGTCCGCCCATTTGGGAACAATATTGGCATTGGCGATAAGCACCCGCGGGGCATGGGTATGGGTCTTGATGACCCCGACAGGTTTGCCGGACTGGACCAGCATGGTTTCATCATTTTCAAGGTCAAGCAGTGTCTTGACGATGGCATCAAAGCATTCCCAGTTCCGGGCAGCCTTGCCAAGTCCGCCGTATACAATGAGTTCATCGGGATTCTCACCGTTATCCGGATCCAGGTTGTTGCAAAGCATGCGCAGGGCAGCTTCCTGGTACCATCCCTTGCAGTGAAGCTCCTCGCCTCTGGGGGCTTTGACCGGCCTGGCCTTTCCACAACCGATATTCAGGTCTTGTATGATTTTTTCCTTGTTTCCCATGGGTTTTCTCCTGAATCTATTTATAGAATAGGGTTGACAATTTTTTCTGAATCGAATAGTACTTGTCTATACAAGTATAGATGATATGTCAAGTGCTTTTTGACATGGGAATAAACCGCCAGCCAACTTGGGAATCTCAATGAATAGACCAGAACAGCCCTTTGCCCTGTATGAACGGATCAAGCAAAGTATTGTCAAGGATATTGACTCAGGCAGACTGAAACCCGATGACCGTGTGCCGTCTGAAACCGAACTTGCCCGGGCATTCAATGCGTCAAGAATGACCGCCAACCGAGCACTCAAGGAGTTGACCGAGGAAAACCGGATTGTACGGGTCCAGGGTGTGGGGACCTTTGTGGCCCGGCCCAAGCCGGACGGGGCCCTGCTCGAGATCAAGAGTATTGCCCAGGAGATTGCCGACTGGGGCGGCGAGCACGCGTCCATGGTGATCGCCCTTGAACGTATCCGTGCCGATGAGACCATTGCCGGAAAAATGAACCTTTCCGTGGGTGACCCTGTATTTCATTCCATCCTGATCCACAAGGACCGGGGGATCAGCATCCAGTATTCAGAACGCTTCATAAACCCGGAGGTAGCCCCCTACTACCTGGAGCAGGATTTTACCCGTATCACCCCCAGTGAATACCTGATGGAAGTGGCACCGGTACAGGAAGCCGAGCATATCATCGAAGCCGTGCTCTGTCCGACGTCAGCCCTTGGCCACCTGGATATTAAACCTTCCGAGCCCTGTATCTCATTAAAACGGCGGACCTGGTCTTTTGACAGGGTTGCCACCTACAGCATACTTATTTCACCGGGATCCCGTTATAAACTGGCCGGTAAATTCAAAAGGATATAATTGCCATGAGCGAACCCATTGTATTAAACGGCAAGGATTTGAACCTCAATGATCTGGTCAGGATTGCCCGGGGCGGCAGGGGAGTAAGGATTTCTGAGAATGCAGAGGCCCGAATGGAAAAATCGCGGGGCCTGGTGGATGAGTGGGTCAGGAACGGAGAGCGGATTTACGGCGTGACCACGGGGTTTGGTGCACTGTCCGGTGTGACCATCTCCTATGAAGATACCCGTGCGCTGCAGAAAAATATTCTGCTCAGCCATGCGGCCGGTATGGGAGACCCCCTGGATGAGGATGTGGTGCGTGCCATGATTGCCCTACGGGTCAATGATTTCTGCAGAGGGAACTCCGGGCTGAGGCTGAGCACCATCCGGCTTCTGGCGGATGTACTCAACAGCGGGATGGTTCCGCTGGTTCCTGAAAAGGGATCGGTCGGGGCGTCCGGTGACCTTGTTCCCATGGCCCATCTCTCTTTGGTCCTGATTGGTGAGGGGGAGGCCTGGGTGAACGGAAAACGGATGCCCGGAGCCGAGGCTCTCAAAACATGCGGCCTGGAACCGATCGACCTGGAATCCGGTGAGGGCCTGGCCCTGATCAACGGGACACAACTGATGGCTGCGCTCGGGTCCCTGGCTGTATATGACGCCATCAACCTGTGTAAACATGCAGATATCGCAGCCAGTATGAGCCTTGAGGTGCTTATGGGCACCCGGGCGGCATTTGATGAACGGATCCATTTGGCAAGGCCGCACAAAGGGCAGATCAAGGCGGCACAGAATATGCTCCGGATTACGAACAATTCGGAAATCATCTCTTCGCACAAGGACTGCTCAAAGGTACAGGACGCCTACACCCTCAGGTGCTCCCCCCAGGTTCACGGGGCGTCATGGGATGCCCTGGGATATGTGGACGGTATCATGCATACGGAGATGAACGCCTCAACCGAAAACCCCTTGATTTTTCCTGACACCCAGACCTTCCTGTCCGGCGGGAACTTCCACGGCCAGCCACTGGCCCTGGCCTGTGACTTTCTCTCCATTGCTGTGTCAGAATTGGCAAATATATCCGAGCGCCGTATCGAGCGCCTGGTCAACCCGCAACTGTCCGGTCTGCCCGCCTTTCTGATTGAAGACGGCGGGCTTCATTCAGGGTTCATGATTGCCCAGTATGCGGCGGCAGCCCTGGTCTCTGAAAACAAGGTACTGGCCCATCCGGCTTCCGTGGATTCCATCCCCACGTCTGCCAACAAGGAGGATCATGTCTCTATGGGGGCATGGGCGGCCCGCAAATGCCGGAGCATCGTGGCTAATGTTGAGGAGGTTCTCGCCATAGAACTTCTGTCTGCCGCACAGGCCATTGACCTGTTTACCAATCTCAAGGCCGGAGAGGGGACCATGGCGGCCTACCAGGTAATCCGCGGGCAGGTGGACTATCTGACCAAAGACCGGTTTCTGTCTTCTGATATTGCAAGGGTCAAAGCACTGCTGAAAAATCACCGGATTGTGGATGCTGTTGAAAAGACAGTTGGTGAACTGTATTGATTTCATTCCACATAGAAATCGCTGTAATAAAAAATAGATACTGAGTACTTTTGAGGAATTGATTTCTGATTTCCTATTTTTCACTTGGTGTCAGTTATTTCTTCAGAGTGAATAACAAAAAATTCTCAAAACTTTTTTAAATATCTCATTCTAAAAAAATGGTTTACAAGCATTAAAATCTCTTAATTTGGTGGTCAAATAAGCAATAGAAAATTCCTTGACGAAAATAGTATAATAGATTATGCGATAAAGTGAAAAGTTAATGGCATCTGTTTGGTGAGGACAGGTTATATTTATTGCTAAGATTCCTTTGACATCTTTAACCAGATGATTGAAACTATTCTTGACGTTATAAAGACATTTCTATTAGCCAATATTACCGGCGAGAGTAAATATTATCTAACCCTACTTGGCTCATTCACAGGGTATATTTTTTCACAACAAAAGAATTTTAATGGCTCAATTGATTTTCTGAAGAAATATTTTCCAGGAAAAGGGGAAACATTCTACATAAGGTTAGATTTTCCCATTGTAGTCATACTCGGTTCCATAATTGGACAAATCGTGTTTTCTCCGTCTTCTCCAATCCAAGCCTTATCTGCCGGATTTGGTTGGGTGGGCGCTATGAATACAATTATGTCAAAGGCGTCAGATAGTAAGGAGTTGATTAGTGTTGAGAGATCTAAGATTGATAGTAAAAGTGTTAATGATGGATAGCAAAAAGAATTAATATGCTGGAAGTTTTTTATAATTCATTTGGAGTTATATTACTTGTTGTAATATTAGTTCCGATATTTTTATTTGCAATCCTTTTGTTTGCAAAGCCTAAGCTCATTAAAGATGAAGCACGAAAAGCTAGGACGACTTATCTGCTACTTATATTTTGTTTAATTATGATGATCCTATCTTATTTCAACGATTCTAAGGAAGAGAGAAAATCTAATAAAGCTCAAGAAATCATTCTACTCGGTGATAATGCTTTTGCTAATTCCTTATACGACGATGCGTTGTTGAAATATTTTGAAGCACTCAATCACTCCAAGGGTGCTTACAATAATCTTGAATCCATGTGTTCTATTTTTAATAAAATTGCTCAAACTTATCGAATGAAGGAAGATTTAGACAAGGCATTAGGGCAATACTCAAATGCGCTTGAAGTGGCAGAGTTGATGAATGAAAATGTGTTAATAGCAAATGCAGAAATGCAATTAGGTAGAATCTATTATGATATGGAAAAACCTAATATAGGTATCAATCATAAGAAGAAAGCATGGAATGCTATAAAAGGTACAAATAATGAAGAATTGAAATTTGTTATCCTAAAGGAACTGGCAAGCAACTCGCATGCATTAGACCAAGTCGGCATGGCAATAAAGTATCTTACTGCCGCACTTCAAATTTCGAAAAATATTGGACCTATAGAAGAAGAAATGGAATTATCCTATGAGCTAGGGATGCTTCATAAACATAATAGAACTTTTGATTTAGCTATAGATATTTTCAAAGGTGCTTTATTACTTGGATTGGTTGAAATGAATGAGGAATATGAATCAAGAGTTTTATTTCAATTGGGTAATATTTATTTCGAACGAAGAGAAATAGATAACGCTCTTGATTATTACTATCAGGCAATTTCAAAGTCTACCCATCTCGGAGACACAAATCTATTAAAAAGTTTATATTCAAGTATTATTGAAATATGTGAGATGCAAGATGATAGGGGTTGCATTCTGATGTATTTAAAGAAGGAAGCCAGTCTTGACGAAAGAGTTGGCAATATAAGGTCTTTGATTGCTAATTATATCCGGATCGGAGATTTTTATGTGAATACACAAAAAATCGGGAACAATGCGATTGCTCTTAATAAATTTGAACATGCTTTAAGATTGGCTGAAGATAATAATTGCATGCAATTACAATTGACTGCTTTAAATAGAATTGGCGACCTTCAAATTAAAATGTATGATTGTTATAAAGCGATTGAATGTCTCAAAAAGGGGCTGAATATTTTAAAGGAACAGGGAGATTGCCCTGTCAAACAAACCCTATTGGCAAGTTTAACTAAAGCCTATGAATGCACAGGCAATAAAAGCATGGCCATTGCTACACTCCAAAAAATGACAAAGTCAAAAGTATCCAATCCGAAAATTAAGAATTAAGGTGGTATTAAAGGGGAACCAGTTCCATATCACCCCAGAGGCCGATGTGTTCACCCATGATGATGGCAATCCCCAGGATGC
>QZLA01000058.1 GCA_004796375.1 Desulfobacteraceae bacterium | reverse complement strand
ATATTGCCCCCTGTCACCGGAACAGATCGACACGGTTCACCGTGCATCGTTGACCATCCTGGAGAACACCGGGATCACGTATGAATCCGGCCTGGACGACACCCTGGCCATGCTGGAGAAAAACGGCGCAGCCGTTGACCATGAAAACAAGCGGATCCGGCTGCCTGGCCAGCTGGTTGAAGCCTGCGCTGCACAGGCGCCTGAACAGGTCATCCTGTGCGGACAGGACCCGAAAAATGATCTGGATTTGAGCGAGAACCGCGTCCATTTAGGCACCGGGGGCGCAGCCATCAAGATCCTCGATCCTGAGACCGGGGAGATTCGCGCCACCACCCTGGATGACCTGCACCAGGTATCCCGCCTGGTGGATCAGCTGGATAATGTGCATTTCCTGGTCCGGCCCTGTATCCCTACGGATATTGACGAAAAAGACTATGACATCAATATGTTTTACACCTGCTTGTCTGCATCGGGCAAACATGTGATGTCAGGTGTGAATGATGAAGCAGGACTGCACCAGGTGATGGACCTTGCATCCATGATTGCCGGTTCAAAGACGGCACTCAAAGCGCGTCCGATTATCTCGGTGATCACCTCTTTTGCCATCAGCCCGCTCAAGCTCTGTACCCAGTCCACGCGGATCATGCAGGAAGCGATCCGCAACCATATTCCGGTGGCGCTGTCCAGCGCGCCCATGGCCGGCTCCACCTCACCACTGACCATGGCGGGCACACTGGCCCAGCTCCATGCGGAACAGCTGGCCGGAATCACTATCTGCCAGTTGACCAATCCGGGCGCGCCGCTGCTGTATGGCGGAATTCCGGGCATGGCCAATATGAACACCATGGGGTACTGCGGGGGCGGTGTGGAGTGCGGGATGATGAATGCGGCGATCCACCAGCTGGCACACCATATCGGCGTACCCAACTATAACTCGTCAGGGCTCTCCGATGCCAAGGTGCCTGATGCCCAGGCCGGTTACGAGAAGGCATTTACTGCGGTCCTGGCTGCCATGGGCGGGTCCAATTACATCCATCACAGTGCCGGAATGCTCGAGTCCATGCTGACCATCGCCCATGAACAATACGTGATTGATGATGAGATCATCGGCAACTGCTGCAGGGTGCTCAAGGGTATTGAGGTGGATGCAGAACATCTGGCCCTCGAAGTCATCGACGCGGTGGGACCCGGAGGCAATTTCATGACCGTGCCCCATACCATGGCTCATATCCGCACGGAATACTACAATTCCAACGGCGTGACCGACCGGAAAAGCCGGGACAAATGGGAAGCTGACGGCGCATTGGATGCCCGTCAGCGTGCGCGGGGCATTGCAAAAAAACTTCTGGCCAATGAGCGCACCTACATCCCGCAGGCAGTGGATCAGGCGATCCGGGAAAAATTCAATATCCTGTTAACTTCCACATCCACGTAAGGAAAGGCCAAAGATATCATGGCATATACGGAGCAGACCGTTGCATTTATCAGGGATCTTGAATGGGGTAACCTTCCCGCCGAGGTGCAGCACCAGTCCAAGCGCTGTCTGCTGGATACACTGGGGGGGCTGCTTGCCGGGTATGAGACGCCGGTCACACAGATCATGGCACAGATTGCAAGCAGCCAGTTTCCGGGAGACCAGGCATCCATCATGGTATCCGGGGAGCGGGCCTCTGTTGCCGGGGCGGTCCTGGTCAACGGGTTTGCAGCCAATGCCCTGGATATTGATGACGGGTACCGGAGAATCATGGGGCATCCCGGGGCCTGTATCCTACCGGTGTTACTGGGGGCTGCCCAGGCAGTCAAAGGATCCGGGCAGGCGGTGACAGGCACTGATTTTCTGACCGCCATGGTGGTGGGATATGAAACCGGAACCCGGGCCGGCCTGATCCGTCACGCCACCTATGACACCTACCATTCCTCGGGTTCATGGGGGGCGATTTGCGGCGCAGCTGCTGCAGGCAAATTGTTGGGCCTATCCCACGACATCCTGTGGCATGCCCTGGGAACAGCAGAATACCACGCACCCATTGCGCCGATGATGAAGTGCATCGATGTTCCGGCCATGGGCAAAGACAGCATCGGCTGGGGCTGTGTCACAGCCATGCTGTCCGTACTCATGGCCCGTGAGGGGTTTACCGGGATCCGTTCTATTTTTGATGATGCACCAGACCCGGCCATTATGGATTCCCTGGGCCGGGAATGGGAGATCATGAACCTTTATTTTAAACCCTATGCCGCCTGCCGGTGGGCACAGCCGGCAGTGGACGGGGCATTGCAACTGATCCGTGAAAATGGCATCGCACTTGATGAGATCGACACCATTCGGGTGTTTACCTTTGAAGAATCCGCGGCATTGAGCCGGCAATATCCTGAAAATACCGAAGAGGCCCAGTACAATATTCCGTTCCCCATTGCTGCAGGAATCCTGGACAAAGAAGTGGGTCCGGCCCAGATTCTTCCCCCCAGGCTGTTTGATACGGATATCCGGAACATGATGGACAAAATAGAGATCATTGCCCAGGAGCGCTTTCAAAGACTTTTCCCGGAAAAAGCCGAATCTGAGGTCGAAATCGTCACCCGGTCGGGAAACCGTTTTAACTCGGGAATGATGTCGGCCCGATGGGATATCCATACCACACTGCCTACCGATTCTGAACTTGAGGAGAAATTCCTGTGGCTGGCAGGACCGTTACTGGGAGATAAAAAAGCCGTTGAATTGAAGGATTATATCTGGCAGATCGACCGTTTCAAAGACCTGGTCCAGCTGTATGAGCTCTGTCAGCGGTCGGTGGAATAAAGCGTCTTTTTCAGGATCAGTAAACGGGGAAGATATGAGGATTATAGAAAAATCGTTTTCAGCCCAGGAGAGCGGGCTTTCTGTGGGGATCGCCAATATCGGGCAGACCCCGGGCAATCTTGAGGCCAACCAGGACAGGATTATTGACGCGCTGGATACTTTTTCGGCCCATCAGGTGAACCTCGCGATATTTCCCGAGTACAGCCTGTCCGGGTATTTCAGGGACATTTTCCGTACAGGTAACAAATTAGAGTAGCATTTTGGATTCATCGGGCCCGAACGGCGCTTAAGAAAGCGGGAAACGTATACTTTTTAGTGGTGTTCTTGTTTGTTTTGCTGTAGTAATCGAAGAGTTTATAAATCGAAAACCCTGTTGAACAGCAAAAGAGACCTTTTTTGAGTAAAGAGATCAGTACCCCTCAATCGCATCCGTTCATTACATCGCCGCATTATACCCTCCTGTCCATGGCCCTGCCGCTGCTGCTCTCATTGATCGCAGAACCGCTGACCGGACTGATTGATACGGCATTTATTTCACGGCTCGGTGCGACCCAACTGGCTGCTGTCGGTGTCGGGACCACGGCATTGACCAGTATCTTCTGGGCTTTTAACTTCCTGGGCGTCGGCACCCAGACCGAGACGGCCAAGGCCTTTGGTGCAAAGGAGAGCGTGCGCGTCAGGCAGATCTCATCCCTGGCTGTTGCGTTGAGCCTGACCATCGGTTTTTGTCTGGTTATTCTGGTTTTTCCATTTTCATCCCGGATCATGAGCCTCATGGGTGCCTCGGAGGAGATACACACCCTGTCCGTCACCTATTTCAAGATCCGGGCGGTGGGTGCCCCTGCCATTTTGATCACTTTTGCCGCGTTTGGTGTCCTGCGAGGGCTTCAGGACATGAAAACACCATTTATCATCGCTGTCAGCATCAATGTGATGAACATCGTATTGGATGCACTCCTGATTTTCGGTGCAGGTCCTGTGCCCGGTTTTGGTGTGGCCGGTGCGGCATGGGCCAGTACCATCAGCCAGTGGGCCGGGGCACTATGGGCAGTACTGAGGGTTCATTCCAATGTGAGGATGACCGTGGATATCCACATGGCCGATGCCGCAAAGCTACTCCGGATTGGTGGCGATCTATTTGTCCGGACAGGAATGCTTACCCTGTTTTTACTGCTGACCACGCGAAAAGCCACCATGATCGGTCCTGAGGCGGGGGCGGCCCACCAGGCCCTGCGGCAATTCTGGGTGTTTACCGCTCTTTTTCTTGATGCCTGTGCCATTGCCGGGCAGAGCCTGATCGGATTTTTCGTGGGCACCGGCTGGGTCGACCAGGTTCGCCGTGTGGCCCGGGTGGTGTGTGGCTGGAGCCTGGGGATCGGTATGTCACTGAGCATCATCATGATCGCCGGGCAGCGCGGGGTAGAAGCCCTGCTCGTTCCGCCAAGTGCACGGGAGGTGTTTGGATCGGCGTGGCTGGTGATGTGCATATTTCAGCCGCTGAACGCTCTGGCGTTTGGTACCGACGGCATTCACTGGGGCACCGGGGATTTCAGGTTTTTGAGGAATGTGGTGTTGCTCGCGTCCCTGACCAGCATTGGTGCATTGGCCCTGCAGGGAAGATTTCTGCCCGACACCCTAACATGGATCTGGATCATTACCGGGTGGTGGATGTCTGTCCGGGCCTTGTTCGGAATTTTGAGAATATGGCCGGGCCTGGGTAACAGCCCCTTTCCATCAAGTCAATAAAGGAAACCATGCCGGATATGCCATCCAAACCATCCGCTTTGACAGGTTATCTTTTCGCATTTGGTGCCACAGCCATCTGGTCCGGCAACTTTATCATTGCCAGGGGCCTGCATGACAGTATCGGACCGGTGAGCCTTGCGTTTTTTCGCTGGCTGGTGGCGGTGATTGTATTCACCCCGTTTGCTGTAAAACATCTGGTCCGTGAGTGGTCCATCATCAGGGCCCGGCCGGTATATTTTTCGATCACAGCGTTTCTCGGGGTCACGGCATTCAATACATTGATTTACATTGCCGGCCATACGACCACGGCCATGAACCTGTCCCTGATTGCCATTACATTTCCTGTGTTTATTATCCTGTTTTCCAGGATCCTTTATAAGGACCGGCTGACCCTGAAAAGAATGCTGGGCATCTCTCTTGTCCTGATCGGGGTGATCACATTGATTACCCATGGGAATTTTGGGGTGCTCCTGCAGATATCGTTCAAAACAGGTGATCTGTGGATGCTCATGGCAGCCATTGTGTTTGCCGTGTACAGCCTGTTTTTGAAGAACAAGCCCGAAGAGATCAGTGTCATCGCCCTGCAGTTCTCCATATTCATCCTGGGCCTGATCTTCCTGCTGCCCTTTTTTTTGTGGGAGCAGGCAGGCATTCACCCGCCGATGCTGACCCGGACCACCATTTTGGCCATTTTGTATATCGGTATTTTTGCGTCGCTGGGTGCATTTATTCTCTGGACCAAAGCCATCGTGATCCTGGGGCCGGCCAAGGCCGGGATGATCTATTACACATTGCCGCTGTTCAGCGGTGCACTGGCCTTCCTTTTCCTGTCTGAGCGCATCACCGGGATCTATTTTTTAAGCATGGTGCTTATCCTGACCGGGATTGTTGCTGCCAACCAGGATTAGCATTGTAATTTCAAGCGGTGGTCTTTATAATGCGATGTTTGTTTTTCAAGATATCAGACAAGGGGTGAAAACCGTAACATGATCAGCAGTGAGACACTGGCCATCAGCTTTGGCCTGGGCAGCGCAGTGGCATGGGGTGCCGGAGATTTCAGCGGCGGCTATGCTTCAAGAAAAGGCAATATTCTCGGTGTGGTACTGGTTTCCCAGATGTTGGGCGGGGTGTTGCTGACCCTGATGGCCCTGGCGCTTTCCGAGACTGTTCCGCCGGTAAACCATCTGCTGTACGGCACCCTGGCCGGCATTTTCGGAAGTTTGGGACTGATCGCGTTGTACAGGGGACTGGCCAGCGGGCGCATGGGTATTGTTGCGCCGTTGTCCGCTGTTTTGACCGCCCTGGTGCCCATTGTGTTTTCCGCCTGTTTTGAAGGTCTTCCCACCAGTACCCAGGTGATCGGGTTTCTCTGTTTCATGGTGGCGGTCTGGCTGCTGTCTTCGGGAAAAGCCGAGTTCAGGATGACCCTTAACGAGCTCTATCTCTCCATTGCCGCAGGGTTCGGATTCGGGTTGTTTTTCATCTTTATTGACCAGGCCAACAATATCTCCATTTTCTGGCCCTTGGTGGGTGCCCGGTTTGCGTCGGTGTCCATGCTGCTGTGCCTGGTGGCCATCAATAAGAATCCCATCAGGCCGGCCGCCGGTCAGTGGCTCTTCATCTGCATTACCGGTATTCTGGATGCTGCCGGAAACGCCCTGTTTTCATTGGCCGCACATTATGGCCGTCTTGACGTATCCGCGGTATTGGGATCCCTGTACCCGGCGGCAACGGTTATGCTGGCGTGGCTTTTTCTAAAAGAGCGGCTGGCGCGCCGGCAATGGGTCGGTGTGGCCGGCGCATTCATTGCCCTGTTGTTCATCTCCATGTAGGGCTTACCCTGTGAGCAGTTTGAGATAGCCAAGGATCACCGCCCCCAGCAGGGCAAACGATACATAGAGGACAAAGATCCGGGGCCTGACCAGTGTCCAGACCGCTGCCATGGCCGGCAGGGTGGTTGTGGGACCTGCGATCAGGAAGGCCAGTGCTGCAGCCGGGCTCATCCCCTGGGAGAGCAGCCCGGAAACCATGGGCAGCGCGCTCAGGCTGCTGGTGTATACGGGAACACCCAGCAATGCCGCTGTAAAAATAGCCCAGGAGTTTGTCCGGCCCATGGTGGCGGTGATCCAGGTTTCCGGGACGTATAAAACGATCAGGGCTTCCAGAAAAAAGGCCAAAGCCATGAACCGGATCACCATGAGGGTGGCTGACAGCGATTCCCGGGCCAGTCTTGCGGCAAAGGAGTCTTCATTTTCACAGCCGCAGTCCCCAGAAGAAGCAGAAGACTCAGAAGGTGCGGGCATGATTGAGACACCTGTTCCGGATACCGCAGGGGCAGGTGCGGCCGGTGACATGTCTCCGGCGCAGCAGGCTGCTGCATTGACCGGTGCAAGTCCAGGTTTCCTAAATGCAAACCATCCGCTGATGACTGTCCTGAATCGTTCTTTCAAGGCCGGTTTCGTGGCCGGCGGCTCTCCTTGTCCCAATGCCGCACCCGGTTTGAGAATCTCCGGTTTGATCCAGCCCGACCGGGTGAAGTAATAGGTAATAAATCCCGCAGCAAGGCTGATCACCAGCGTGCCTGCAAGGCGCCAGACCGCCAGGTCAAACCCGATGGTCCCCACACTGAGAAAGAAAATTTCAGGATCCATGGACGGAGAAGCGATCCAGAAGGACATCACCGGAGGCAGCGGGACACCGCCGATCAGCAGGGCGGCGATCACGGGGATCACCCCGCAGGAGCAGAAAGGGCTGAAGGCCCCCACAAGGGTAGCCAGAATGATGGCGGTTTTCGGGCCGGCATCAAACACCCGTTTGATGTGGGTGGACGCACCGGACATATTCACGGCCACGGCAATGGGGATAGTGACCAGAAGATAGGGCCAGATGTGTAGGAAAGCATCAATGATAAAGTGCGCTATTTTAGAAATTTCATGGATCATGAGCGGGCTCCTTAGATTTATTCTATATTTCTAATTTTATCGAATTATTTGGACAAAAAAATATCTACCCGGGTTTACAGGCCTCCTGGGTACAGCATTCCGATCTGAGGTATTCAACCAGCTCATCCAGGGCCTCGAACTGAGGGACACAATACAGGGTCCGGCTGTCACGGACCTGCCGGATCAACCCCACGGACACCAGGCGGCCGATGTGATGGGACAGGGTGGAGCCCGGAATGCCTAAGGCCTGTTGAATCTCTCCAACCGGTGCACCATGGTCTCCCACCTTGACCAGGTACCTGAAAATGGAGAGCCGGGTCACATGCCCGAGTTCCGCCAATCGTTTTGCTGCAGATTCAATTTTCATGATGCCAAGGTAGTCTTTAATGATGATTTTGTCAACCATATTTTTAGAATTATCGAAATAATTTACCTCTCCAATACCTGCATTGATTTTTTTTGAATTCGCTTCCGGGCGTGTCGATACGATTAAATCTTGTTTTAACGAGATATATCCTGTAAGCTAACACAAATCTGACAATTTTTTCGCATACCTTAGGCATGGACATCATGACACAGGAAATCGCTTGAAGGTGATGCAGCAAATGAAGCCAATCGATACGACCGGAACCGGATCAATCAACAGGCGGTGATATAAAAAGGACCGACTATGCCGTTGTCTCAAAGAATAATCAGGGTAATGGAGCAGTTCATGGAGGTGGTGCATGCAGAAACCGGATTTCCTGTATTGATATATGACCCGGACGGCCGGATTATCGCAGCCATAGACAGGTCCAGAATCGGCGATCACCATGCCGGTGCCGAAAAAATCATGAAAGGGCTGGTGAATGAATATGCAGTGACCCCTGAAGAGGCGGCTGCCAATCCTTTGGTACGGGAAGGATATAACTGCCCGATCATGCACAAGGGAAAAAAGGTGGCCGCGTTTGGCGTGACCGGAAAACTGGATGCGGTGACCCCCATTGCTAAAATTGCGGCCAGGATGATCAATTCGTGGGTCCAGGAACTGGAATCCCAGCACCAGTTGGAACAATCCGAGGAGCGGTTCAGAAACATCTTTAATAACCTTCAGGATGTCTATTTTGAAACCACCCTGGATGGAAAGGTGGTCACCTCAAGCCCTTCCGGCGCAGTTTATTCCGGGTACTCCCTGGATGAGATCATCGGCAACAGCGTGGATATCCTGTACCACAACCCTGAGGACCGTTCGGTTCTTCTGGCTGAACTGAAGAAAAAGGGGCGGGTCCGGGATCTTGAGATGCTGTTTAAAAAAAAGGACGGTACCCCCTACGATGTGTCCATCAATGCGGACCTGGTGTTTGACGGTGAGGGCAACCCCACAGGGCTGAAAGGCACGATTCGCGATATCACGGACCGGAAAAAGGCGGAAAGGAAAATCCTGGAAAGTGAATCCAAATTCAGGCTGATGTTCGAGCATGCACCCATGGGTATCGTCCACTATGATGCAAACGGGGTTATCACTGCCTGCAACGACCACTTTGTCCGGATTATTGGTTCATCCCGGGACAAACTGATCGGACTTTCCATGCCGGATCTTCCGGACCAGAGAATCGTAAAAACCGTAAAACAGGCACTGGCGGGCAAACCCTCTTTTTTTGAAGGGGATTACAGCTCGGTGACCGCCCAGAAGGTCACGCCGGTAAGGGTCGTGTTCAGTCCGGTGTTTTCAAAAGAACAGAAAACAGATGGCGGCATCGGTATTATTGAAGATATCACCCAGGAAAGACGGACCCAGGAACTGTTAATCCAGAGTGAGAAGATGATGTCGCTGGGCGGTCTTGCGGCAGGCATGGCCCATGAGATCAACAACCCCCTGGCCGGAATGATCCAGAATGCACAAGTGGCCATCAACCGCCTGACAAAATCGTCTGCCGTCAATGAGGCGGCTGCCAGGCAGGTCGGGACCACGCTCCAGGCGATCCGTGCCTACATGGATGACCGTGGGATTCTGGATCAGCTCTGCCATATTAAAGACGCCGGACACCGGGCGGCCGGGATTGTGTCCAACATGCTCAGTTTTGCCCGGAAAAAAGAGGGGATCAAAACGCCGCAGGATTTGTCGGTACTGATCGACCAGACCCTTGAATTGATGAAAAACGATTACGACCTGAACAAAAAGTTTGATTTCAAGGACATTCGAATTGATAAGCAGGCAGACAAGGATCTGTGCATGGTCAATTGTGAGAAGACCAAAATTCAGCAGGTGGTCATCAATATTATTAAAAACAGTATTGATGCGGTCACGCTTGATCAGGAGGAAAAGGTCGTGCTTGAGCTGAATATCCGGCTTAAAAATGACCGGCACATGGTCCAGTTGGAAATTGAGGACAATGGGCCGGGGATTCCGGCCGATATCCGGAAAAAAATTTTTGAGCCGTTCTTTACAACAAAGAGTGTGGATCAGGGAACCGGTCTCGGGTTGTCATTGTCCTACTTCATCATCGTGGATGATCACAACGGGGAGATCAAGGTGGTGTCCCAACCCGGTAAAGGCGCCCGATTTATTATCAGGCTGCCTGCGGAACACGCCTGACAATGCGTGAAAGAAAAAACCGGGGGCAAGATTATCATGGAGTTCTTAGGAACTCGTATCATGATATTTCTGTTCCGCCCGGATATTGATCAGGTTTCCTGACAGCATCACAGCCGCACCGATAAACAGATAACCATCCAGTGGTTCCTGATAGACAAGGGCACCTACCAGGGCAATCAGGGGAAGTCTTAAGAAATCGATGGGAATCACCACGGTGGCCCTAGAAAGTTCCAACGCTTTTGCCATACAGAAATGAGCGGTCAATGAACTGATGCCTACGACCAGTATCCAGGGCATGCGCATCAGATCAGGGGTATGCCAGTTGTGAACAGAAAAACATAAACCCAGAGGGAGCTGGATCAGTGACATGTAAAATAGAATCGTGGCTGGTGCATCATGGACCACAATGGTTTTGGTCAGGGTGTGCGCAAGGCCAAGGCAGACCGCACTGAACAGGACGACCAAAGCGGCGGTATTCACTTCTCCCAGTCCCGGGCGCAGGATAATAAGCATACCTGTCAGCCCCAGAATCACTGCGGTTGTTCTGGGAAGGGTGAGCCGCTCATGGAGTATCAATACGGCGAGAATGGCAGACCAGACCGGCAGGGTAAATTCTATGGCAAACACCTGGGCCAGCGGCAGGAATGCAATTCCGTAAAACCATCCGTATTGTGCAATGAAATGCGCAGTATTTCTGGCCAGGTGCAATCGCAAGTGCCGGGTCGTAAATGCCCGGGGCCCTGTCCGGAAGATCAGGATACTGATGATGACCAGGCTGACTGTACTCCTGAAAAAAATGATCTGAAAGGGGGTCAGTGTATCCGACAGTTCCCGTGCGGCCACGGCCATGGCCATGAATGACAGCAGGGTGCCCGTCATCCAGCAGACCGCACGCAGTAGTTGCCCTGTCTCTTTCGAAGGTAACATCTTTATGTTCACTGTGTTGAAGCCCTTTGTTCCATAATACCGGCCGCCAGCGGCACCACAATAAAACAGACGGCAAATCCGACCACACCGGACCATCCGAATCGTTCAAAACAGAATCCAGCACCTGTGATCCCGGCCCAGCCGCCGGTATAGTAAAGCAGGACATACAGGGCATTGGCTTTGCCCTGACCGCTTTTCAGTTTGCTGTTCAATAACCCGACCGCCACGGCATGCATGGTAAAAAACCCGGTACATATGCCCAAAAGCCCTGATATAACAGCAATGATCGATGGAACCAGCAGCAGGCCCACAGACCCTGCAAAAATGATCGCACTCACAATCAGGGTGCGGCCGCCACCGTATGTATTGCTGATCCGGCCGGCGATGGGGCCGAGAAATACACCGAGTGCATACACGCAATAGGTCAGGGTGATGGCTTGGGTGGAAAACTGAAAGGGGGCGCCGGCCAGGCGGTAGGGAAGAAAATTGAAAATGGGTTGAAACATGAGCAGGCCGCTGGCACCGCAGGCATAGATTAAAATCAGGTCTTTGCGCAGCAGAAAGGAGATGAATCCATCTGTCCCGGAGCTTGAGCGACGATCATTAACTGGTGGCCTGGGTAGCACGGCCAGGGCAAACGCCATGGTGACCAGGATCAAACCGGCCGCGGACACCATGGCATATCGCCAGTGCAGGGGCGGGTGGATCCATCCGCCCAGGAGACGACCCCCCAAGCCGCCCAGGACGGTGGCAGATACATAGGATCCCATGATCACGTTGAGCCGGTGCGCGGGAATGGTTTTAGACAGCCAGGCTGCCAGGCTGGTGGTCAGCGCCGGAATAAACAGGCCCTGGATCAGCCGGGCCAGCAGAAGGATATTAAAGCTGTGGGTCCAGCTGGAGATCATTCCCCCGGCTGCCACACACAATCCGCCGATCAGAATGATCGGGCGAATGCTGATCCGGTCGGCCAGGTATCCGAGAAACAGGTTGGATATGACGATACCCAGAATCACGATGGATACGGTCATGGACACCTGAACCGGACTGACCCGGAACTCCTCCTGCAGGACTGGGAGTATGGGCTGTGTGATGTAAATGTTGGTAAATGAAGCAGAGACCAGTGCAAATACAGCCAGCTGCAGCCATGGACCGTTGATTTTCAAACCTGTTTCCTCCTCTGGATGGGTCTAAAGGGTTTATACACCCTTGAAAATAGAAACTTCAATGGGAATTTTGGGAACTGGTTTTTTCAAGGGGTGACATCAATCATGTATAACGGGGCAGCCGGATTGACAATTTGGCGTGTTGTACTATTATTGAAAGCGGTAGACGGATTCATTGATGACAGGAGAAAACGATGGCAGTGGGCTGGGCCGGTGACGGCGCTGTTCAGGAACAGATTGACGCCAGTGTGGAAGACGCGGTCAGGATGGCCAGGAGCCGGCTACCGGCAGGGAAAAGCCTGAAGCACTGCATGGAGTGTGATGAGAAAATCCCGAAGGCCCGCCAGAAAGCTGTTCCCGGGGTACGGTTGTGTATTGAATGCCAGGCTGAACTTGAGGCCGAGCAGGGCTTTTCCAGCGGTATCAACCGCCGCGGCAGCAAGGACAGTCAGCTCAGATAACCGGGGTGGAACCGCTTTTCAGGGGCAGTGGTTTATTTCCTGCGTTGATCCGTATACCAGTCCTCGTCACCATACAGTTTGTCTGAGCAATCCGGGCACAGACCGTGACTGAATGCAGCCTCCGAGTGCCGTTCAATATACGATTCAATCCGGTTCCAGTACCCTTGGTCATCCCTGATTTTTTTACAGCTGGCACATATGGGCAAAAGCCCGGAAAGAGTCTTTACCTGGGCCAGTGTATGTTCCAGCTCCTGAATCAGCTTTTCCTTATCCTGGACCTGCTGTTCAATTTCAAAGGTCTGCCGATGAATCAATCCCAGGTTCAAGAAATCTCTCAGGTGATGCTGAAAGAAGATGCGGGACAGAATACATGCGACCAGGGTAAAGGCAACGATATTGATAATCTGGATATCGACGGGTTTCCCGGTCTGCAGGTAGACGGTAACCAGCAGGGTGACCAGCACCACCATGTTGCTCCCGAACAATATCAGGCTGGTCGCAGGCGGCAGGATAAAGATGGAAGCATAAGCGAAAATCATACCCAGGTAGGCAGCGACGGATCCGTTGGTCAGCACGTCACCCAGGGTGAGCCATACCGTGGAAAGCAGGACGACTGCCATTGAGAAGATCATTATCGATTTATGCCAGGAGCTGATATCGTTTTGGGTTTCAACAGATCTTCGGCAGCAAATCAAATAGATCACCCCGATAAACAGGATCAGAAAACTGTGGGTCAGTGCAACAATCTGATATCCCACGGATTGTTCCCACTTTCCGTTGATAAACAGTACAATATCCCACACCCATAACAGGGTAAACAGGATCAGGGCAAGCAGGGCCATGATCTTGAACCGTTTCAGATTGGTAAAGGCAATCCCTGCAAGGAACCGGTCTGCATCCTTTTGCTCAAGCCTGTTGAATGACGCACCCAGGATTCTTGTACCCAGCGTGTGCGCTTTATCCTGCTGATCCATTGCCGTGTCCTTTTGCCGAATTCAATTCCCTGACCCTCTGAAACAGACCCCTTGCAAGGCAGGGTTGCGTGAGGCGTGTTGACCGTTTTCTGACGAGTCATGCGGCAACCGCGAACGAATGGTCTCGCATGTTTCGTCACGATACTTTAGCCCGGAGATATTTGCAAGAATTAATCCTTTGCTCCACGCAGTATAGCAGTTTATCCCCTTGCAGAATACAAGTGAAGCGCGCGTGAAATTTTTTGCAATTCAATAGGGTTTGGTATATGATACGGGACTATTTTAATTTCATAGATGATTCATGGCAATCACCAGATATTGGAGGCGGAATGAACTCTCGTTGCGATTCAGGTTGGAGAAGCATTTTTGCAATCATCCTGACCCTGTCTATCCTTATTCCGGTCGTCACAATTTGCTCTGTATCTGCATCCGATAATCTATATGGTATGCAAGCGCGCAATGATCACTACCTGGTCATCGGCAAGGTATCGGAAGATCCCAAAAAGCATTATGGAAACCTGAAACCTATCGCAGATTATGCAGTCAGGCATATGGGCGATCTGGGCGTCACCGAATCAAAAGTCCTGTTTGCAAGAGATAACCGGATGATGATTAATTTTCTGAACCAGGGAAAGGTGGACTGGGTCACGGAAACCCCGTTTTCCGCCATGGAATTTGTGAATCAGACCGGTGCAAAAATTCTGCTCAGGCGCTGGAAAAAGGGGGTTCCGGAATACCGGACCGTGTTTTTTGCGCTTAAAACCAGCGGTATAAAATCCTTGACCGATCTAAAGGGGAAAACCATTGCTTTTGAAGATCCCGGATCGACAAGCAGCTTCCTGCTCCCTTCAGCGACATTGATTCAAAGCGGGTTACAACTGGTTGAACTGGCCACCCCGAGGGAGAAGCCGCCGGCCCACATGGTGGGATATGTGTTTTCCAGGAACGAGGTCAATGCACCGGCCTGGGTGTATCGCGGGTTTGTAGATGCTGCGGCATTCAGCAACCTGGACTGGGAAGATCGTGACCGCATGCTGGATTCCATTCGAGATCAGGTGGAGATATTTTACCAGACACCCGCTGTTCCCCGGGCATTGGAACTGGTCCGGAAAAACCTGTCTCCACAGATAGCAGTCCGGTTGAAACAGGTTCTGCTCCGCGCCGATTCAGACCCTAAGGCTGCAGCGGCACTCAAAGCGTATAAAAAAACCACCCGGTTTGATGAGCTTGGTACGGATGACATGGAACGTATACAGCATATTGAGAGCCTGTCCGAAATCATCAAGGCAAAGCTGAGGTAACATTGCGGATTCCCCTTAAGACAAAATATACGATCCTGATCTTTTCGATCATCATCCTGAGCGTATCCCTGTCCACAGTGGCGTCCCTTTACCATTCAAAGGTGAGTGCGGCAAAGTTCACCGAATCGAGCATCCGGGTGCTGGAAGAGGGGATGACCCGTCAGAATATCCAGCGTGCAGAAAGCCAGATTAATATACTGGTAGAAGAACTGATCAACCCGTTGTATCACTATGACCTGGATCAGATGAAAACCATCCTGCAGGTGACAAGAAAACAGAAAAATATCGCATATGCACATGTGTATGATGAGAACTGTACGGTGATTCACGACGGCACCAATGAGATTGAGAGTTTTGGTAAACCGGTGCGTGAAGGCTTATGCAACCAACGGTCAGGAAAGAGACCCGTGATATCGGACACAACGCATATTCTTCACATCTCAAGGTCGATCTGGATCGGGGACAGGTATCTGGGAGGAGCCTCCATCGGGCTGTCAAAAAGTGAGGTCATACAAAATACTCAATCCATGCAGGAGGCGCTTAAAAAGATTGAAACGGTCAGGTCAACCGATTTTTCAAAGAATATCATACTGATCACCGTTCTGATGCTGTGTATCGGTGTTTTTCTGGCCTATATGACGTCGCACCGGATGGTGCAGCCGATCCGGGAAATGATCCGGTTTCTGGGTATGGTGGGAAAGCGGGAGTATAGCTTTGAGATCCAGAGACAGACAAATGATGAAGTTGGCGATCTTTTCATATCATTCAAACAGATGATCTCTGATCTCAAGACCACAACAGTGTCAAGAGATGAACTGCAGGAAAGTGAAAAACTGTTCCGGGCCACGGTTGAAAATTCGCCGATCGCCATGATCGTATCCCGGGGTGACCATAATCATGTCGCCATGATCAACCGCAAGTTCAGCGAACTTTTCGGATATGATCTGGCCCAGATTCCCCGGCTGGATGATTTCTGGTCCCTGGCATTCCCGGATTCGGCATACAGGACCGTGATAAAAGAGGCCTGGGCCGGTGCCGTGACCCAGGCCAGTGCCAACGGGAATGGTTTTCAGGGGCTTGAAGCCATTGTTACCTGCAGAGAAGAGAACCAGAAAGAGGTCCTGATCCATACCGCCTCTTTTGGAGACACCCGGTTTGTCACATTTATCGACCTGACTGAACTCAAGGTATCGCAAAGAGAGCGGCTTGAGCTGGAAAACCGTCTCAGGCAGGCTCAGAAAATGGAGTCCATCGGAACCATTGCCGGGGGGGTGGCCCACGATTTCAACAACATCCTGAGTATTATCCTGGGGCATGCTGAACTGGCTGTTGGTGACCTGGCAGAAAATGATCAGGCCAAACCCGCGTTGAATGAGATTAAAAATGCCAGTCTCCGGGCAGCAGCCATTGTCAGGCAGCTCCTCCATTTCAGCAGAAAGGATGTGCACGCACTCAAGCGGGTGGATATCATTCCGGTGATCCAGGGGGCTTTGGATCTGTTAAGGTCCACCACGCCATCCTCCATTGAAATCAGAAAGCACCTGCCCGAAGGCCCGGTGCACATGTATGCGGATTCGGTTCAGATCAACCAGGTACTGCTCAATATCTGTTCCAACTCCTCCCATGCCATGGAGGAGGGGGGCGGTATCTTATCCGTGATCGCTGATACATTGAACCTGGATGAAGGTGACCTTGAAATCTATACGGATTGCCTGCCGGGTCCCTACCTTAAGATTGAGATCAGCGACACCGGTAAAGGCATTGACCCCGAGATCATGAACCGGATTTTTGACCCCTATTTCACCACCAAGGCGTTTGGTGATGGGTCGGGAATGGGACTGGCTGTGGTCCTGGGTGCCATTAAAAGTCACAAAGGGACGATCCGTGTGGACAGCCACCCCCATGAAGGCACCCGTTTTGAGATATTGTTACCGGTGTCTGATAAAGATTCTGAGCAAGAGGCCTTTGATCATGAGCGGCCGTTGACCGGAGATGAAACCATCCTGCTGGTAGATGATGAAGAGATGATCGTCACCATCGGCAAAACCGTGCTCGAGGGGCTGGGGTATACCGTGTATACCAAGATAAGTCCGGTTGATGCACTGGTGTTTATCCAATCAGAAGAGAAACCGGTCGATCTGCTGATTACCGATATGACCATGCCGGGCATGAGCGGTGCAGCCCTTGCGGCCGAGGTCAAACAGTTCCGGCCGGAGCTGCCGGTGATTATATGCACGGGCTACAGCCATCTGATTGATGAAGACAAAGCAAAGTCCTTAGGGATATCAGCCCTGGTGATGAAACCCATTCAGCGGCGTGAGATTGCCCTGATCGTCCGGCAGGTGCTGGACGCTTCTGTCGAATGTTTGAAGGAGTGTGTTGAGTATGAGTAAAATCCCGAAAATTATGACCGGGGTGTGGCTGAGCGGCCACGGAGATATGGATAAACTAGAGATCCGGGATGATATCCCGGTACCGGTACCGGGCCCTTCCGACGTATTGATCAAAGTCGGTGCTGCCGGTGTGAACAACACCGATATCAACACCCGGGTGGCCTGGTATTCCAAAGGGGAGGGTGACAGTGAGGATGCCTCCTGGGCAGGTGAGCCCCTCAAATTCCCCCGGATCCAGGGGATTGATGTGTGCGGCCGGATCGTGGCCGCGGGCAATGCCGTTGACAGGGACCGTATCGGCCAGCGCGTGCTGGTGGAAACCTGCCTGTGGGAGGTGGATGGAAAAATACTGGATTCTCCTTGGTTTTTAGGGTCTGAATGTGACGGCGGGTTTGCCCAGTACGTCAAGGTGGCCTCCCGCCATGCCCACGCCATCGACTCTGATTTTTCAGATGCCGAGCTTGCCTCTTTTCCCTGCTCATATTCAACCGCGGAAAACTGCCTGACCCGCTCCGGGGTTTCAAAAAGAGACATCGTACTGGTCACGGGTGCATCCGGTGGGGTGGGGTCTGCTGCCGTGCAGCTAATCAAAGCCCGGGATGCCCGGGTGATTGCCGTGGCCGGCCCTGCCAAGCTTGACACGCTCAAAAAACTGGGCGCAGACCAGGTGGTATCCAGGGATGAGGACCTGATCCAGGTGCTTGGGAGCAGCGCGGTTGATGTGGTAGTGGATCTGGTGGCAGGGCCCACGTGGCCCACGCATCTGGATCTTCTCAAACCCGGCGGCCGCTATGCCGTGGCGGGTGCGGTGGCAGGTCCCATCGTGGAACTGGATGTCCGGACCCTGTACCTCAAAGATCTGTCCTTTTTTGGCTGCACGGCCCTGGAAGCCGAGGTGTTTCCCAATCTTGTCCGGATCATCGAAGAAAAGCGGATCTCCCCGCTGGTTGCCAAAACCTTTGAGCTTGCTCAGATCAAAGAGGCCCAGCAGATGTTCATGGATAAACAATATGTCGGCAAGATCGTTCTGACTGTTCCCTGATAATGAATTCATCCTGCAGGGCATCTCACCTTGCCGGTCCTGATGTTGTGCCGGGTTCCATATATGGAATCCGGCTTATTCTTTGAAGGCTGAAATAATAGACTCAGCAGCCCTTTGCAGTATGGATCTGGGGCAGGCAATGTTGATGCGCTCAAACCCTTTCCCATTATCGCCAAACCAGTCGCCATGATCCAGGCCGACCTTGGCCTTCTCCTCAATGATCCTGATCCGCTCCTCTTCACTGAGATTGAATGCGCGAAAATCCACCCACACCAGATATGTGCCCTCAAGTTCATGAACCTTTACGCCGGGCAGTTCTGTCTCCAGAACGGTTTTCAGATAGGTGTAATTCTCTTTCAGGTACAAAATGAGGTCCTCGAGCCAGTTTTCAGCATGGTTATAGGCTGCTGCAGAAGCGACTGCGCCGAAAAGTGTCCCGCCGATGCCGTTGGTGAACCCCAGGTTTTCAATCTGGGTGATCATCTCTTTGCGGATGACCTTGTTGGGAATGATGATGCCGGACTGCTGCAGTCCTGCCAGGTTAAAGGTTTTGCTGGCGGCCAGGCAGGTGATGGAATTTTGGGCAAACTCAGGGGAAATGGATGGGAAACACACATGTTTGAATCCCGGCATGATCAGATCACAGTGGATCTCATCGGAAATGATCAACACATCATGGTCTATACAGATCCGGCCGAATGCTTCAAGCTCCTCTTTGTTCCATACCCGGCCCACCGGATTGTGGGGGCTGCACAGGATGGCAAGGTTCACCCGGGGATCCTTTGCCTTTTCCTCCAGGTCCTCAAAATCCATTCGGTATTGCCCGTCAACGATTTGAAGGGGGTTTTCAGCGATCTGGCGGCCGTTATTTCGAATGGCCTTGGCAAACGGGTAGTAGACCGGCGGCTGGATCAACACCTTGTCCCCTGCTTGCGTGAACCGCTGGATCATATAGTTGATGGCCGGCACCACACCCGGTGTGGTCAGGATCCACTCCTTTTCAATCATCCACTGGTGCCGACGGTCGTACCAGGATATCAGGGCTTCGAAATAATCAGGATCAATCAGGCTGTAGCCGTAGATCTGGTGTTCCAGGCGCTTTTCCATGGCCTGTCGTATAACAGAAGGGCAGTTAAAATCCATGTCCGCCACCCACAAGGGCAGCAGGTTTTCCCTACCCTTGCCGAACACCCGTGTCAACACCTGGGCCTCCCACTTCATAGAGGCGGTTCCACTGCGGTCAATTACTTCATCAAAATTCCAGTCTTTTGTCATCTGTTCCGGTCCTAAATAGACGTATGAGGATATCACTGACAGCACAACCGTATTAACTGCTTGAAGGCCGGCTGTTTCTTTAACCGGGCAGACTATACCACAATCCGGGATCATTTGACCAGTTGTCATGGAGATAAAAACAGGACACCGGGTCTGCCGGTTCTGGTCCTTGTTTTCATACGAGAGTGCATTATGTGACCCCCTAGTTTCATCAACGCCAGGAAAAGAGAGATTCTCATGAGAATCCTTTATTATCTGATAAAATAACCAAAATGTCCAAAATATTAGACATACCGGTTGAATTATTATGAAGGAATTACTTCGACTCCCCGCCGAGTTTGACTACAATCTGCTGCTGCACACATTAAGACATTTCAAAAAGCCAAGGGATAAGATCACCAGCCTTATTAAAAATGGTGATATCGTATGGGGCAAAAAAGGGCTTTCAATATCGGGGTCAGACTTGAGGAGACAGGAGACAGCAGAGCGTTTTTAATCGCCTCGCCTGAAAAAGCGTTGAGTGATCTCGCCGCGGGTCAAGCTCAGATCTCGAATAAAAGAGAAATGGAGGAGTTCCTCAAATTATTGCGACTGGATTTCAGTGTATGCAGTGAATTGGATTTTACCCTGATGGATAAAATCAAGGAGGGATACCGGAGGCAAAGCCTAAAACTGCTGTTCAATTGTTTAAAGGAAAGCCATGTTTGATGAAAAAATTGATCAAATGTTAAAAAGATATGACCAACATGCGGTCCGTGATCATGAGAATGCACTCAAGGAAATCATACAGGAGATTGTGCTGCTCGGATTATGGCGGTCAAAATTTTATGAAAGAGCTGTTTTTTATGGTGGAAGTGCGTTACGGATTTTACATAATCTGGACCGCTTTTCTGAAAATTTGGATTTCTCACTGGTTCAGCCGGAAACGCGTTTTAATATTGAAAAATATCTTTTTGCTGTTAAATATGAAATTGAATTATGGGGTTTTGAAGTTCAAACAGAAAAAAAGCACAAGAAAAACAAGAATGCGATTGATTCTGCTTTCATTAAAGCAAACACATTGGTTCATTTAATGAAGATTGGTTCGACGTTAAGAATAAATATCAAGGGCAGGGACTGGTATGATTTACTTTGGTTTGTGAAGGCCAAAATACCATGCAACCACGGATATCTAAAAAATAAGATGGTACAAACAGGCCACTTATGCATCCAAGAAGAGTTGAATCAAGCAGAGTCTGTTTTATCGCGTACACCCTATCACTCATGATGACAACAGCACAAAAACCTAGAAAGAACAAAGCTCAATAACCTAAAATTGTCGTATAAATAAAAGATTCTGGGGATTAGGCAATTCACTGAAACGGCGGTGTTATTTAAATTTCTTCTGGTTTTAAAACGGGTTCCGAGCTAATATGGGAAACGGTATGGGTTATTGCTCATGTTGATTTCAAGGCCGGTTCGAAGGCGGTTCAAACGGCATAGGCGACATGGGAAACATCGGT
>QZLA01000068.1 GCA_004796375.1 Desulfobacteraceae bacterium | reverse complement strand
TTATGAAAACGGGCTGACCGGCGGATACCTGGCCTCCAGTATTGCCGGGGGCATATTCAAAAGTAATAATGATTCACTGGCCAACCTGACCGTTAAAGCAAACACAGCCATTGCCAAAGCCATGGCTGACAGGGGAGTCAACCTGTCTGAGCGGTGCGGCCTCTGGAGCACTTCAGCCGCAGTGGTCCGGCTTAAAAAGGATACGTTTGAATGGATCCAGATCGGTGACTGTATGGTCCTGGCGATCAATGAAGACGGGTCCTGTGATCTGTTGACCCGGCACCTGAACCATGACCGGGAAACCCTTGAGTTGTGGAAAGATATGGCCGGCTCATCCCAATCTCCCATACTGACCGCCCTAAAAGACCAGGTCGAAAAAATAAGGGCCTGCATGAACATCACGTATGGGGTGCTCAACGGCGAAGAAAATGCCCTGACATTCCTTCAGTCCGGCTCAAGGTCCCTTGACGGGGTCAAGCATATCCTCGCGTTTACGGACGGATTCTTCATCCCCTCGACTGATCCCGGTCAAGGCAGCAATTTCAACCTCCTGTCCACCCTGTTCAAAAAAGGAGGGCTTCACCATGTCCGGGACTATGTCCGGCGGATTGAAACATCGGATATGACATGCAGAAAATACCCCCGGTTCAAACCCCATGATGACATGGCAGCCATCTCCATAACCTTCTGAGGCTGTCACATTCGCCCCGACACCTCTTACCCGACACCTCTTATAGGGTAACGTCTCCAATATATTATCCAGGAACACTATCCAAGGAACCGTTCCCCTTTATCCAGAATCTCTTTGTGGTCTTCAGGCAGAACCAGGTGATCAAGAAGATCGCGGGTCTTTTGGTTCAGCACCTGCCAGGCACTGGTTTGCCCGGTCTCATGCCATTTGTCCAGAGAGGTATAGGGCCATATGGTGGAGCCGAACAGGGACTGTTTAAAATACTTGGCGGTCAGCCCGGACATCAGGTAATTTCCGCCGGGTCCGATGGTAGAGATATCCTCAAACCCGACCATATCATCCTCAAGGGAAAAACCGGCTGTAAACATCCTGGACTGACGGATTACATCATCGGCATACACCACCAGCTCCGGAGAAAAAACCAGTGAATCAAAGCATCCACCGACAAAGGGAACCATACCCGCATGTCCCAGACAACTGGTGATGTGATTGGTGCACAAGGTCACGGCAGACAGAAGATCCGCGCCCCAGCCGTTGCTGCTGCCGGATGTTCCGCAGTGAGGGATATTGTAGTGGGCCATCATCTCCGCGCAGGCCACGTTCAGCAGCAGGGTGTGCGGCGAATAAAAGCTGCCGGCCTGCCGCATATCAAATGCCGCCGGCAGACTGCCCAGAATCACCGGTGTCCCCTCCCTGACCAGTTGGCTGTAGACCAGCCCGGCCAGCAGTTCTGCTGTCAGGAGGACCAGGGTACCCGCAGGTGTGATGGGACAGGTGGCGCCGGACATGCCGTAGTTTGAGAAAATAACCGGCAGTCCCCGCCCGATGGCCGCATCCATCTTCATGGTGGTTTCTGCATTCAGGACCAGCGGGGTGATGGGATTGACATAGGGAATGAAAAACGGCGTGTCACACATGTCCGGAAAAAGGTGTTCACACAACT
Organism: Desulfobacteraceae bacterium; assembly: GCA_004796375.1. Taxonomy (GTDB): domain Bacteria; phylum Desulfobacterota; class Desulfobacteria; order Desulfobacterales; family Desulfobacteraceae; genus MADRE2. Next base: position 5,588 of record QZLA01000068.1, on the reverse strand, counting down.
CCAGGGCCGGGATGAATCCGTCCCAGTCTGAAATCAGCATGACCAGGGGTTTGGTGGTGTTGGCCATCATCTCTAAAAGGCCGTAACGGTCTGCCATATCCGGGGCCATGTCCTGGATCACCCCCGGTGTGGACAAAAAATCAAAATATTCCAGGGAATGTGCCAACCCGGCCGTCAGCGACATATGCCGCCGGTTGAAGGGATAGATCCGGCTGTCCTTGGGATCCAGGTAGTTCAGATTGGTGACCCCGACGCCAAATACCGTATCCTGCTGTCCTTCTGTGCCGTTAAGTTCAAATGCGGCCTGACCTGTCCGGTCAAAAATTTGGACCCTCGAAGGCGCTGAATCCAGTGCCCGCTGTAGCAGATCTTCCGGAATTCTGACCCGTTCCCCGTCGATTGAGGCGCCGGCCTTGTCAAACAGTGATCTGGCACCGGGTTCATCCACGGTGACCCCGGTTTCCATGAGGATTTTGAGCGCATCCTGGTGAACCTTGGATATCTGCTCCGGGGTCAGGGCCTGAATTCTGGGCCGGATGACTGTCATCTGTCTATCTCCTTTTAAAATAATCAGTGATCCAATGATTACACGGTCAGGTAATCACTGGGCAGCAGCTGGTTCACATCAATATTGCCCACTGTACTTTCCAGATGCTGTTTCATGGCCTTGCCGGCCTGCTCGATATCTTTTTGTGCCAAAAAACCCAGAATCTGCCGGTGTTCATCCGGGGAGAGGTGGTTCACCTCCATGAGCTGATAAAACGGATCAAACAAGATCAGGTAAATCGTGGTCTTCTGGAGCAGTTCCTTGACATAATGCTCCAGGACGGCGTTATTGGATTTTTCAACAATTTTCAGATGGAAGGCGTCGTTGATCTCGTGGTACCGTTCCAGGGACTTGGCCTCCAGATACGTCTCTTCCTGCTGAATCAGAGCCCCGAGCTCCTCATAGTCCCGGGGGGTCAGGTTGGGGGCGGCCAAAGAGATGGCCATCTGCTCCAGCTGCGCACGAACCTGGTAGGACTGGTTGATTTCTTCCAGTGTCGGGTTGACAACAGATACGCCTTTGTTGGGAATATGCTCGGCAAGTCCCTCGAAAACCAGGCGTTTGATGGCCCCTTTTACCGTGGCCCGGCTCATGTCAAGGCTCTTGGCCAGTGCAACCTCCTTGAGTTTGCTTCCCTTCTTGATATACCCCTTGCTGATGGCGACCTTGATTTTATTGTATGCCTGATCTTCCTGGCTGACAACCATGCCTGCTCCATAATGACGTTCAAATATTGTTCGACAATTTTTGATTGACAAAGTAGTCCGAATTCAATACAAATGTCAAGAATATTATTTTAGCAAGTAAACCCCTTTAAAGACTAACCCGACAGCGGTGAGGACAAATCAAATGAAACGGAACTTACATGCAGGAAGACAGCTGGGTTCCGGACTGAGTCTCAATATCCTGACGGATGATGAATTACAGGAGATTCACTACGGAACGCTGGAAGTTCTGAACGAAACCGGGGTGTTTGTCGAAGATGACGAAGCCCTGGACCGTTTTGAACAAGGCGGTGCAATTGTCGACCGCGAGACCCGGAATGTCAAGATCCCGCCACACATGGTGGAGGATGCCATCCGGTCCGCGCCCCCCAAGGTCATACTCCATGGCCGGGACCCCAAGCACGATATCGTGCTGGAGAACACCCGCATCCATTTTACCAACTTCAGTGAAGGCGTCATGGTCAATGACCCGTTCACAGGCGAGAACCGGGAGCCCGTCAAGCAGGATCTGGTAAACTCCGCCAAAGTGATCGACTATCTGCCTGAAATCGACTTTTGTGAAAAGGCACTGGGCGCCCATGATGTCAATCAGGATACCGTACCGCTGCACAATGCGGAAGCGTACCTGACCAACACCACCAAGCACTGTGCATTTGGGCCGGGAAACGGCAAGTTTCTCAACAAGATCATCGAGATGGGCCAGGCCATTGCCGGCGGCGCAAAAGCGTTTGCCAAGCGCCCCCTGGTATCCTTTACTACCTGTCCGGTGAGCCCCTTGACCCTGATTTCCGACTGCTGTGAGATCATCATGGAAGCCGCCAAAAATAATGTGGTCTGTAATATTCTCTCCATGGCTATGGCCGGCGGCACCTCGCCCGTGACCCTGGCAGGCACCCTGGTCAATCACAATGCAGAGGTCCTGTCCGGCATCACCCTGGCACAGCTGACCCGCAAGGGTACGCCCGTGATTTATGGCAGCTCGACGACCGCCATGGACCTGAAACTGGCCTCGGCCAGTGTGGGCACGCCGGAATGTGCCGTGATCAGCGGCGCGGTGGCCAGACTTGCCCGGTACTATGCCCTGCCCAGCTATGTCGCCGGTGGTTAGGGCGATTCAAAGATATCCGATGTCCAGACCGGCCACGAAAAGACACTTACCGGACTGATACCCGCATTGGCAGGTGCCAATATGATCTACGGTCCGGGGATGCTCGAAAGCGGCATCACCTTTGATTTCGGCCAACTGGTTCTGGACTGCGAATTTGCCCGCATGATCAAACATACGGTCATGGGCGTACCCGTGAATGACGAAACCCTTGCCATCGATACCATCAAGGAGGTGGGACCGGGCGGAGATTTCCTCATGAGCAAACACACCTTCAACCACATGAGGGGACAATCCGCACCGGAAATGATCGACAGGAAGATGAGGGGCGCCTGGGAAAAGGCGGGGGCTACCTCAGCCTATGACCGGGCCATGGAAAAGGTCAGGCATATCCTGAACACCCACACCCCGGAACCGCTTCCTGAAGCAGTGCTCAAGACGATCCGCGGGATTGTTGAAGACGCGGAAAAAGAGATGGGGATCACCTCGTAATTAACAAAAGAACAACAGATCTGGCCCCCGGGGATGTGCACTCTTCCCCGGGGCTTGAGATCTATAAGGAACAACAATGACTGAACAACAGACAACACTACCCAAACACGCCAATGTCGTTATTATCGGCGGCGGCATCATTGGATGCTCCATCGCATACCACCTGGGCCACATGGGGTGCAAGGACGTGGTCCTGCTCGAACGTGATGAACTGACCTCCGGCACCACCTGGCATGCCGCAGGCCTCATGGTGACCTTTGGCTCCCTGTCGGAAACCTCTACTGAAATGAGAATCTACGGCCGGGAACTCTACTCAAAACTTGAAGCGGAAACCGGCCTGACCAGCGGCTTTACCCCCATCGGGTTCATCGAGGCGGCCAGCAACGCCGACCGCCTGGAAGAGTACCGCCGGGTGGCTGCGTTCAACCGATACTGCGGCGTGGATGTCCATGAGATCTCCCCCAAAGAGATCAAGGACCTGTTCCCCCTGGCTGAGGTGGATGACCTCAAAGCTGGATTCTATGTCAAGGAAGACGGCCGGGTCAACCCGGTGGACGGCACCATCGCTCTTGCCAAAGGTGCCCGGATGCAGGGCGTAAATATCATCGAAAAGACCCCGGTGACCGGCGTGATTAAAAAGAACGGCCGGGTGGCCGGCGTCACCACCGCCCAGGGTGATATCCAGGCCGACGTTGTGGTCAACTGTGCCGGCATGTGGGCCCGCCAGCTTGGAAATGCGGCCGGTATCAACATCCCCAACCAGTCCACGGAACACTACTACCTGATCACAGAAGAAATTGACGGTATCCCCCAGAACATGCCGATCCTGGAAGATCCCTCCCGATACGGATATTACCGTGAAGAGGTGGGCGGGTTGATGATCGGCCTGTTTGAGCCGGTGTGCGCCCCCTGGAAACTGAAAACCGTCCCGGAAAACTTCTCATTCGGTGAAATCGAACCGGACTGGGACCGCATGGGCCCCTTTCTGGAGACCGCCATGGCCCGTGTGCCCATTACTCAGGAACTGGGTATCAAGAAATTCTTCTGCGGCCCTGAAAGCTTCACCGCAGACCTGGCCCCCATCATCGGGGAAGCCCCTGAACTGCGAAACTACTTTGTCTGTGCCGGGCTCAACTCCATCGGCATTATCATGGGACCGGGCTACGGCCGCATGATGGCCGAGTGGATCATGAACGGTGATCCGGGCGTGGATATCACCGGGTTCAACATGGACCGCCTGCACACCTACCAGAACAATGTGGAATACAGAAAAAACCGTACCGTGGAATCCCTGGGCAAAGTGTACAAGTGCCACTATCCCTACCAGCCCATGGAAACCGCCCGCGGGGCCAAGAAATCCGCCATCTACGACCGTCTCAAGGACACCGGCGCCTATTTCAAAGAGGTCAGCGGCTGGGAAGGCGCAGACTGGTTTGCACCTGAAGGTAAAAAAGCCGAGATTGAAAACCACTCCTGGTTCAAGGAAGAATGGTTCGACCACTGGCAGGCTGAACACAAGGCTGCCCGTGAGAACGTCATCCTCATGGACATGTCCTTTATGTGTAAATTCCTGGTCCAAGGACGGGACGCCGGCAAAGTCCTGGACTTCATCTCCACCAACGAGGTCAACGGACCTGCCGGGCAGATCACCTACACCCCCTGGCTCAACGAACGGGGCAAAGTGGAGGCCGACCTGACCGTGGCCAAGCTTGAAGAGGAAAAATTCCTGGTGGTGGTCACCGACACCATGTACCGCCATGCCGAAACCTGGCTCAAACGCAATATTCCGGATGATGCCCACTGCTTTGTCACCGATGTGACCGGTGCCTTTGCCCAGATCAACATCCAGGGTCCGAAATCCCGCGAACTGATGCAGACCGTGACCGACGCCGACATGTCCAACGAGGCGTTCCCCTACCGCCACGTGGAGGAGATCGGCATCGGATACGGTAGGGCTACCTGCGTGAGGCTCACCTATCTGGGCGAGTTGGGGTATGAACTCTTCATCCCCACGGAGCAAGCGCTCCATATCTATGACATCCTGGTGGAAGCCGGCAAGGCGTTCAACATGACCCATGCCGGTCTGAAGGCTCTGGGCAGCCTGAGGATGGAAAAGGGCTACCGGGATTACGGCCATGATATTGACAACACCGACGACCCGTTTGAGGTGGGCCTGGGGTTCTGCGTCAAGATGGAAAAGGCGGGCGGCTTTATCGGCAAAGAGGCCTGTGAAAAGAAAAAGGCCGAGGGTCCCCTGACCCGGCGTCTGGCCCAGGTCAAGGTCCTGGATCCGGAACCGCTGCTCTTCCACGCCGAAGTGATCACCAGGAACGGGGAAAAGGCCGGTTATGTCCGGACCGGTTCCTACTGCTGGACCCTGGGGGGTGCCGTGGGCCTTTTTATGATCGAAACCGGTGACGGAAATCCCGTTGACCAGACCTATATCGATGAAGGCAAGTGGGAAATCAATATTGCAGACAAGATCTATCCGGCCCAAGTTTCCCTGGCGCCCATGTATGATCCCAAAAATGAAAAAATCAAATGTTAACGATCTAAGGACAGACCCATGAAAATATTTGTATGTGTAAAACATGTACCGGATACCGCAGCCACCATCAAGGTGGCCGGTGACACCGGGTTTGAAGATGCCGACATCAAGTTCATTGCCAACCCCTATGACGAGTTCGGGATTGAGGAGGCGGTCAGCATCAAGGAATCC
>QZLA01000185.1 GCA_004796375.1 Desulfobacteraceae bacterium | reverse complement strand
GGTTAAATTATCTTCAGTGTTCATGAAGATTCGTGTTGTTGCGGCCTATATAGAACAAGATGTGTGCCAGATGTGAGATTTTTTCTTTAACTTATTGAAAATAAATAAAATATTTGATTTAACTCTATGAGTTAAAATTTAAATATTAAAAATTAATTACAATTTTGAATTATTTAGACGAAAATATTATTTCAATTTTGTAATTTAAATGAATAATTTACTTTGAATGTGAATAATTCTAATTGTCTGGAACCGCACGTTGGAATTTACCCGGGCAGAGCGGTCGACACATGGCCGGGCTTGTGTATCGCATGATCCAAGCGCATACACCCGGGGCCTGGGAGTTACCGTCCAGGAGTCACACTATGGATTGAATGGGATCAAATCCCTTTCATTGGCTGGATTTGCAAAATATTGGGTGTTGTGTATTGATGTGACAAAATTGTAATTATTTATCTTCTCCGTCTAAACTTGGTGGAGGCTGGCCTTGTTACTTTTTCCAGGGGCTGTTGAGCAGCTTGTTATCAACCCGGGTCCGATTATGGGATCGGTTCAACGCTTTTTCCCGGCAACATGTGCAGATACTGTGTGTGATGACGGGAAGCCCCATTCTTTCAAGCCTCATAGCAAACTCACTGCCCAGTTCATTCTTAGTCCCCATGTTTAGGCCGCACCAGGCACACTTAATCTCAAACACCATCGACCGCTTCCTTTTTATGCGTTCATTCACTGATCCATTATTTAATCAGTGGGATAAGCCCGTTAAAAGGTTCATTGAATTTTTATAAGGGAAATGTGTTTTAAGAGAAGAGGGTTGGGTTGGATCAGCTGTCCGTTGCTTTCTTTGGAAGGATTTCCATTAAAAGGCCTGCCAGTTTTGATTTGGCAAGGGGTTTCATCAGGTACCCTTTCATGCCAAGTTCGAGGGCTTGCGCCTTATCCATCTTTTCACTGAAACCGGTACAGATTATAACAGGGATATCCGGCCTGATGGATAACATCGCTTTTGCCAGCTGATCACCGGGGATTTGAGGCATGGTCATGTCTGTGATTACGGCATCGATCGTATCTGCTTCGGCCTTGAACCGCTCCAGGGCGTCTGCGGCACGGGTGTGGGTGATCACGCTGTAACCCAGATCTAAAAGCAGTGCCTCTGCAATCTCAACAATATCAGGCTCATCGTCGACAAAGAGAATCCGGCCGGTCCCGGACGGCGGGGTTGTATCCCTGGGTTGAGCCGCTTCTGTTTCAGACCCCTTGAGGGTTTCCGGTAAAAAGATATCAAAGTGTGTTCCTTTTGATGGTTCACTGGTCACATGAATGATTCCGTCAAGTTCTGAAACAATACCGTGGACAACGGCCAGTCCCATGCCAGTGCCTTCTCCCGGTGCCTTGGTCGTAAAAAAGGGATCAAAAATTCGTTTGACCACATCCGGCGGCATACCGCAGCCGGTATCCCTGACCCATAAATGAATATAGGGTTTCGGTTTCAGTTCCGTGTATTCCAGGTGACAGGAGGAGTCACTGGAGATCCTCACCAGGCCGACCTCCAGGGCTCCCCCGTCCTTGCGCATGGCATGACTGGCATTGGTGCACAGGTTCATAACGATCTGGTGGATGCGCGTTGGATCCCCCAATACCCGGGCATGGGTTTCGATGCGTTCATGTATCTCTATTGAGGCAGGCAAAGAGGCTTTGAGAAGTTTAAGGGTTTCTTCAACAACGGGTTTAATCAACACCGGCTGCGGTTCCAGGCGATCCTGACGGCTGAATGTCAATATCTGCTGGGTCAGCGCTTTGGCCCGGTGACCGGCCTTGAGAATTTTCTTTGCGTAATCGTAGGCTTTTTCATTTTCCGGGATAATGGTTCTGGAAAGCTCTGCATAGCCGATGATGGCAGAGAGGATATTGTTGAAATCATGGGCGATTCCACCGGTTAATGTGCCGAGGGATTCCAGTTTGTGCGTTTGCCGGATCTGCTCTTCCATGCGCCGGCGCTTTGTAATATCCCTGACAATGGAAAGCACCGTGGTCTGATTTTTATAATCAAACAGAAATGCGCTGATCTCGACGGGAAATACACGGCCCTCACTGCTCTGGTGCATGGTCTCGAAAATATGGCGTTTGTTGGCAAGAAGCGTATCAACATGTTTTTGGACCCGTATTTTCATGCCCGGTGCTAAAAGATCCTTGGGCGTAAGTTTTAAAAGGTCATTGCGCGGGTACCCATATTTCTGGCAGGCAATGTCATTGAATTCGAGAAACCTGTTGAACATGCCGTTAAAAGCG
>QZLA01000361.1 GCA_004796375.1 Desulfobacteraceae bacterium | reverse complement strand
GGACCGAAGACCCCGAGACTATCTATTATCAAGCGTCGATAGGTTTGACTATAGAAGCGTTTACTTCATTAGCCATTAGTGACCAATTAAGAAAGTTCCAATAAAATCGCATCACCTTAGTAAATTTACTTCAGTGAGCATCAAGGATAATCTTATTACATGAGTCACATCGAAGGCCTTTTACGTTAGGCCCCTCCAAAACAGGCCAATCTCCAATTATTTTTCCCATGCCTAATCCTGTTTTCAAGTTTTTTATCATGCTCGGTTCACCAGGTACCCATCTTAACGTATTTCCATCTGCACCATATAGATAACCTTCTTCAGCTTGCCTACCACATATTGGACATTTCAATTGGGCAATATTTGATTCCTCTGTCACAGAAAACCATGTCCTTTAATAATTTTGCCACCCAACGCTCAGCATTTGTCGATTTCCAGTCCCCAGTTTTTCAAACATTTTCAAAGTACCACATATTAATTGTACTGCCTTGGTTACGCCTCGATCTCTTCATTGGATGCCCCCCAAGGGGCTAATTTGAGCAGGAGCAGGAGCCCGGGGACAGCGACCAGGGAACATGAAACATAGAAGTATGCCCACCCCATCCACTCGATCATATATCCGGTGGCAGAGGCGGCCACCACACCCGGGATCGCCATCAGGCTGGTCAGGAGCGCATACTGGGTGGCAGTGAACCGCTTATTGGTCTGGATAGCCATATAGGTGGCATAGGCGGCTTGGCCCAGGCCTGTGGCCAGAAATTCGAACAGGACAATGGCACTGAGAAGGACCTGCTTGTATTCTGCCCAGAACAGCGAGGTGTGATCCACCTTGACCAGAATAGCAAAACAGGCGGTACTGACCGCCTGGAGAATACCGAAAATCCACAGGGATCTGGCAATGCCCAGCCGGATCATGACTGATCCGCCGATCAGCACCCCGCCGAAAAGGCCGAGCATACCGATGCCCTTCACGATCACAAAATATTCAGCCTTTGAAAATCCCATCTTCAGGATAAAGGGAATATTCATGGTGCCGGCCATGTTGTCTCCGATTTTGTAGAGCAGAATAAACAGGAGAATGGTCAAAGGGGCACTGCGTTTGAAAAACTCGACAAACGGCTCGACTACCGCTTCTTTTATTGACACGGGCGGTGCTGCATCCACCTTTGGCTCAGATACACAGAGATTGGTGATGATACCGATTCCCATCATTCCGGCCAGAATAATGTGGATACTCGACCAGGTAAAGTTAAGATCCGTCAGCAGGGCCAGTCCGACAGAGATATACATGCCGAGACGCCAGGCATTCATCCACACCCCGGTGCCGAACCCGAGTTCCTCGTTGTTCAGGTATTCGCGCCGAAAGGCATCCAGTGCAATATCCTGGCTGGCACCGAAAAAATTGACGCACAGGGCCATGATTGCAATCCAGAACAGGGTGTTTTCAGGGTCAAACTGTCCGAGCAGGGCAATGGACAGCATCAGGCCGATCTGGGCCATCAGGATCCATCCCCTTCGGCGCCCCAGAAACGGGGGAACAATCCCATCCATCATCGGGGACCACACAAACTTCAGGGTGTACGGCAGGCCGACTGCAGAGAACAGCCCGATGGTTCCCAGGCTGACATTGGATTCCGTCATCCACAACTTGAGAACATCCTTGATGATGTAGTAGGGAAACCCGGATGAAAACCCGAACAGGAACATCACCAGCATTTTCCAGGACAGCATGATACGAACGATTTCAACGAAAGATCGTTTAGGGGGTCTATCGGTCATGGGTTCACCTTTGAGATCAACAGAAAAGAAGGAATTTCATGAAGTTATAACTGAAATTCCATCAGACAGGGGACTGCAAAACAGTCCATGGCGGAATCTTTCATTTTAAGCCATTGCCGGCAGTATGCTTCCATCTGCTCCACCTGGTCATCATCCCGGTTCTGGTTGAGATGGAACAGGCCAAGCTTTTTAACGCCTGCTTTTACGGCAAGATCCAGCACATCATCGGCAGAGGAATGTCCCCATCCTTTTCTCGACTGATACTCTTCGTGGGTAAATTCCGCGTCATGCAGCAGCAGGTCCGCATCTTGGGAAAACCGGATATACTCCTCGGTACTGACTCTTCCGGGGTGGGCAAATCCGAGTTCGTTGTCCGTCAGGAAAACAAAGGATTTATCCTCTTCTGAAATACGGTAGCCCACGCCGGAATTGGAGTGGCTCAGGGCAATGGTTTCAATGCGCAAGGACCCGATACTTACAGGTGTCTCATCCATGTCGATAAACCGGATATCTGCCATGAAATCGTTAATGGTGATAGGAAAAAAAGGATCGGACATCAGGCCGGATAGGATCTCCTTCAAGGGTTTTCCGCTGACCCGGTGGTTGGCGATATTCACCTGATAGCCCTTTTGAAGCAAAGGGGCAAAGAAGGGGAATCCCAGGATGTGATCCCAATGAACATGGGTGAAGAAAAGATGGCAGACATTCTGGTTGGCAGATACCATGGCATTGCCAAGCCCACGGATTCCGGTTCCTGCATCGATGATTACCGTATCTGAGGATTTCGCGGTCACTTCTATGCAGGTGGTATCTCCACCGTACTTGATAAATTCTTTGCCCGAAACAGGAATAGAGCCTCTAGAGCCCCAGCATTTGATATCCATTGTTACCCTGTATCACATTCATTTTTACGCGTCTATAAAAAAATGCCTGGTCTGCGACCGTAATATCCATATATTTAACGCCTTTCCAGCCGTTTTATGACTCATTTCACATAAAGCGGTAAGTTAAACCATGAATCCGTGGCAACAATTGTTAACTGAGTTTAAAAAAAGTTAAACACCACCAAACTTTTTTTGTGTTCATTTGTTGACATTGTTGTTTATTTCTCTTAGGACTGTTATTGAGTTTTGATATTATGTTTACACTAATTTCAGATAAAGGACAGACGAATGGCTCAGCTTATCTCTGACAGACGTGATGTTGATTTTGTTCTGCACGAGCAGATAGGTATGGTAGAAAACGAATTATTTGAAGAATTCAATAAAAAAACCATCGACCTTATAGTAACAGAGGCACGTAACCTGGCGATCAAAGAGATCCTTCCCACACAGAAGCCGGGGGATGAAGAGGGGTGTACCCTTGAAAACGGCGTGGTAACCGTACCGGAATCGTTCCAGAGGGCCTGGGAGCTGTTCTGCGAAGGTGAATGGCTGGCCATGTGCGATGACCCTGAGGTCGGGGGCCAGGGCATGCCCAAACTCGTGGGCTGTGCAGCCCTAGAATATATGGTCGGGGCCAACCCGAGCTTCATGCTCTACTACGGCATGACCCACGGGGCAGCCAAGCTGGTGGAAGCATTCGGCACTGATGAACAGAAAGCGTTGTATATGAAAAAAATGTTCTCAGGTGAATGGGGCGGTACCATGCTGCTGACTGAGCCTGAAGCCGGGTCAGATGTGGGCGCGCTCACCACCACAGCCGTGTTGAAAGAGGACGGTACCTATGCCATTCAGGGCACCAAGATCTTCATCTCCGCAGGCGAGCACAACCTGTGCGACAACATTATCCACCCGGTTCTGGCGAGAATTGAGGGTTCTCCGGCAGGCACCAAAGGCATCTCCCTGTTCCTGGTTCCCAAGCACCATGTCAACCCGGACGGCAGCCTGGGAGAATTTAACAACGTGGTCTGCACCGGTCTTGAAGAGAAGATGGGCATCCACGGGAATGCCACGGCCACCCTGAGCCTGGGTGAAAAAGGAGAATGTATCGGAACGCTTTTAGGCGACATCAACCAGGGCATGCCGGCCATGTTCAAAATGATGAACGAAGCGCGTGCTTTTGTCGGAATGCAGGGATTTGGCGTGGCCACCGCTTCCTACATGCACTCCCTGGATTATGCCCGGAACCGTGTCCAGGGCCGGCATATCCTGGCCGGAAAACAGCGGGATGCAAAGAGCGTGGCTATTATCGAGCACCCTGATGTCAAACGCCAGCTGCTGAACATGAAGGCCAATGTCGATGGCATGCGCAGCCTGATCTACTACTACGGCAAATGCTCCGACATCGTGGCATCAACGGATGATGATGCGGAAAAGGCTCAGTATGCGGCCCTGATCGAAGTACTTACCCCCATTGTCAAAGGATATGTCACGGACAAGGCCCTTGAGGTCTGCTCCCATGGTGTCCAGGTCTACGGGGGATACGGATATGTCAGGGAGTTCCCGGTTGAACAGCTCATGCGGGATGCCCGGATCTTCATGATCTATGAAGGCACCAACGGCATCCAGGCCATGGACCTTCTGGGCAGAAAGCTGGCCATGAACTCCGGCGGCGCATTTCAGTTCTTCCTGGAACAGATGAAGCAGACCCTGGCAGAAGCAAGTGAGATCAAGGGGATCGAACCCCTGGTGGATAAGTTTTCCTCCGCCCTCTCCCGGTACGAAGCGGTGGCAGCTCAAATCGGTAAACGGTCCCGCTCGGAACAATTGCTGAACGCCTATGCGTTTGCCCATCCCTTCCTGGAGATCACCGGTGATCTCACCTTTGCCTGGATGCACCTGTGGCGGGCAGCTGTTGCCGCCCCCAAACTTGCCCAAAAAGTGGGCAGCCTTGACAAAGAACAGATTGCCCAAAAGGCAAGGAAGAACAAGGATGCCGCTTTTTATGCCGGTCAGATTGAAACGGCCCGCTTTTTTATCCATACCCTTTTACCCGGCGCCTATGGTAAAATGGATGCCATCATGGAAGGAGATTCCTGCGTGGAAGACATTCTGGATGTGTCTTTCGGTTCAAAATAACCCGACCAAAAAGGAGATATCATGCTGGAATACCTGAAAAAGAGTCTGCTGACCGGAGTGGGAATGGCACTTCGTTCCAAAGCGGAAATTGAGGAACTGGCCAAGGACTTTGCCCAGAAATCCTCCATGGACCAGGAGGAGGCCCGGCAGTTTTTTGCAGAATGCCAGCAGAAATACGAAGAGGCACGGGTCAATCTGGACAATAAAATTGAACAGGCCATCGAAAAAATAATCCACCGCCTGGACCTGCCCACCAAAAAGGATATCCAGGAGTTGAACAACCGCGTGGATGAGCTGAATAAAAAACTGTCCGAACTCAAAGACTGACCCGGCCGCCTCAATGGTCAGCATCAAAAGTATAGGAACGGTGACACGCCGATACCGCAACCTGATGCGGTATCGGCAGATCATTGCCATTATCATCAAATACGGGTTCGGGAATATTATCGAATCGCTCCACATCGATCAATATCTCGAATCCGGCCTCAAACTGATATCCGGTCAGAAATCGGAAAAGATCGAAAAACTGTCCGGGCACCAGCGCATCCGGATGATTCTTGAAGAACTGGGTCCCACATTTGTCAAAATGGGACAGGTGTTGTCCACCCGCCCTGACCTGGTTCCGGTGCCTCTGCTCAAGGAACTCACCCTTTTACAGGACCATGTTCCCCCGTTTTCTTTTGACCATGTCCAGAGCATCATCCTGACAGAATTCGGCAAACCCGCGGATGACATGTTTGACCAGATTGAAACCACCCCATTTGCGTCGGCCTCCATTGGTCAGGTTCACCGGGCCGTACTCAACGGGAACCGGAACATCGCTGTCAAAGTGCAGCGGCCCGGTATTAAAAAGATCATTGAGGTGGATCTTGAGATCATGCATCACCTGGCCACCCTGATGCAGACCCACATTGAGGAACTGGCCGTCCACAGGCCGGTGATCATCGTGGAAGAGTTTGCAAAAAGCCTTGAAAACGAATTGGATTACAGCATTGAGTTATCCAATATGGAGCGGATGGCAGAACAGTTCCAAGGTGACCCGACCATCCGGATTCCTGAAGTCTACCCGGCGGTTTCCGGTGAAAAGGTGCTGACCATGGAGTATATAGATGGCATCAAGATTTCCGAACTCTTTCAGGACCAGACAAAGGACTTTAATAACAAGCTGCTGACCTGCCGGGGAGCGGACTTTATCATGAAGCAGGTATTTGAGCACGGATTTTTCCATGCCGACCCGCATCCCGGCAATATCCTGGTTTCCGGTAATAACGTGATCTGCCCGATTGATTACGGCATCACCGGGTTTGTAGACAAGAAAACCCGAGAAATATTCGTCGACCTGATCCACAGCCTGGCCTCAAAAAATTACGGACTCACAGCGCGCCTGCTGTGCGAGCTGACTGAATATGACACCCAGCCCGACCTGAATCATCTGGAAAAGAATATTGCCCAGTTTGTGGGCCTTCACCTGTCCGGCCCCCTCAAGCAGATGAAAACCGGAAAAATGGTTCACCAGTTTCTTGAACTGTCTGCTCTGCACGGCTTGCGAATACCCCCGGACTTCTTTCTCATGATCAAAGCCTTTGTCACCATAGAGGGGGTTGCCAGAAGACTGGATCCAGAATTTGATATGCTTGAGCACGCGGTTCCCTATATACGATCTGCCAAGTATGCACGGGTTTCACCCTCCAGGCTGGCTTCCGATTTCATGGATATTGCCAGGGAATCTCTACGACTGGCCCAGACCGCACCCGGGGATATCATCGAGGTGATGCGGCTGGCCAAACAGGGAAAGCTGGAGATCAATATCAACATGGTGGGTTTGGACAAGATCCTGGCCATGAACCATCAGACCAGCAACCGGATCGCATTTGCCATTATCATCGCTGCCCTGATCCTGGGGTCCACCCAGCTGATCAACTCCAATGTACCGCCGCTGCTGTTCGGTGTGTCGGTTATCGGGATCGCCGGATTTACAGCCGCTGCCATCATGGGAATCTGGCTTCTGGTTGCCATCCTCAGGGCCGGCCGGCTGTAACCCCCCTCTTTATCTGCACCACTACAATAACAACAGGTTCAAAATCGGAGCCACATAGGGCAGCACAACTGGGTTCCGTGCGCCGTACTCAAAGGCGCCGATATCGCATTGCGCGTCCCGAAGATACCCGCGCTGATCTGCTGGCGGGGACCCGGTATTGGACCCGGCGTTGATGGCCGGACTCCCTTTAGAAAGTGCGATTGTCCGGGTGGGCCCGCCGTTGTCGGCCAGTGGCTGCACCTGGGGGTCCGCGATCATCACCGAAGGCACCACCCGGCAGTCGTCAGGCGTACCGCTTTGATTAAAGCGTACCCCTGGGTACTGCAGATTACCGCCACTGTCTGTGTCTGCTTCCCGGTTCATCTGGTAACAGGCCCAGTCCCGCTCGGATTCATTGTAGTAAAACAGGGTGTTCATCAATACAACATCTGCGCTGCTGCCCGCCTGGATGCCGCCGCCGTGAAACCAGGCGTAGTTTTGAACAAAACTGCAGTTGGTTACGGCTGCATCTCCTTGGCTCAGAACCAGTCCGCCGCCCATGCCCAGGGAGCTGTGGCTGGTCTGGTTACCCCAGAAGGTTGAGTTGATCACGTGGATCCGTCCCAGGGCGGTCACCCATGCGCCGCCGCCCTGCCTCCACCCGGTGTTGTTGCTGAACGTGCATTCCAGGATTTCAACATTCAACTCCCCGGACCCGCCGCTGTGATCATCTTCGATGTGATAGAGGGCACCACCGTGCCCCTCAATGGAACTGGCCCCGGAGGCGCTGTTTTCAACAAACTCGGACTTTTCATAGGTGGCCTTGATCCCTTTATTGTCTGAAACAGTCACCTTTAATGCACCTCCCCCGCGTACGGAGGTATTGTTGTTAAAGACAGAGCCGCAGACATGGAGCCGTTTGTTGGAATCGGGGTTATAGCTGTTGGTCACGCCGTCCAGATGGATTGCCCCGCCATGCCCCTTGACAATACCGTCGCCTGATTCATCAACCGCACCATTCCCGGTGAACGTGGAGTTGATCACGAACAACCCTGTGGCAATGCCGCCAAATGCGCCCCCGTTCCCGGCCCGGTTGCTAATGAACGTTGATCCCGTAATCACTGTTTCATAGCTGTTGTGGACAAAAATCGCTCCACCCTGGTTATCCGCAGTATTGATGTCAGTGGTGCTATTGTTTTCAAACGTGGAATTGATGATATAAAGCCGTGTACCAGGGTGCCCAACATTAACCGCACCCCCGGAATGATCTCCCGTCGAGCCGCCGGAAGGGGCCTTACCGTTGATCAGGCGGATATTCTGCAGGGTAATGGATACGGTGTATGACGGGTCATGCCACTCTTTTTTGAAAATCCGGGTAACGCCCTGCCCGTCAAGCGTCACCAGGCCTTTCCCGTCCAGAACCGTGTCATGATCTGTACTCAACGCGATTTCCGAACTGATATCAATCGTAACGGGTGTTGTGGTGTCAAAGGTGATATGACCGCCGCTGGTCAGGGCGGACTGGAGCGCACCCTGGGTAAATTCACTGATAACCCGTGGATTTGAAAGCGTGACCGGTTCAACCGGCGGCGTACAGGTCTGGATTCCGCTGCCAAATGCCAGTATATGTAACGGTTTCAAGACAATAAGCAGTATGAATAATACGGCGTAAAGTTGTGTTTTTATCCTCATTCCCTGAATACTCCTGATAATCCATGCCAAGTTTTAGTTTCAATCACCGATCTTATGTCAGAAATCTCTACTTTTCAATGATGCGAAACCGAGCAGGGGTTAAATGACACCCGGCAGAACGATCCCAAGCCGGTACCCCCCCTGGTGGCGATTCGTTCAAATCGGTCATAAAACTTTACAAATTCAAATCATTATAATACATAACATGTTAGTCAGCACCCCGAGAAAACAAAAGATACGTCTAACTTGACTCAACATCGTTTGAGGAGTTATTATGCGAATTTTGACCCAATCGTCCCTCAAGGCATTGCTTGTCAGTGGTTTTTTAGTCTGTGCGCTTCTTACCGGATTTTCGGGCGGCGCCGGTATTTTTTCCCTGAACCAGATCAAGTCCAGGATGGCCGGTTCATCCGATACCGTGATCAACAGCGTCAACACCCAGAACAGTCGAATTCAGCTGCTGATTCCCATGAGAAAACTCATCTCCCGGATCATTGATGCGGACACCCTTAACGGGTTTGAAACATTTGAAACACAACTGTCTGATCTGGTAAGCAAGGATACCGCTTCAAGTAAAGATATCAAACAAATCTATTCTGACACCCAGCATTTAATCGGATATAGGCGGGAACAACTGGCAGCATTGAAAGATCTGAATATCCATCTTGAAAGCACTATCCAAACACTTGAATCCATCCGGAAGCTGACGGTCAGCTCTGTTGATGCGTCTACGGATGAATCGATTCAATCCATTGAGAATGAAACCATTTCCATGAGAAAGGAATTCGGCGCCCTTTTAAGCGAGAAAGACACTGTTGCACAGCCCGATACCGATCTGGATAACATTTTGAGCAGATCAGGGATCAACGATATGATGGATGAACTCATGATGGTATCTGAAATGTCAATTTCATCGGTCCGGGCGGCAATGAGTATTCAATCCAGGGCCAACCGCCAGATGGTGGTCATCAACGATATCGTTACCGCCACCGATACCGACACGCTTGAACAGCTGTCCACTGAATTCAACCGGCTGAAAGGCAGGAACAACAGTGAACTGGTCGAGCTTCCCGGCGACGAAACCACCCGGGAAATAAAGGACCACCTGAAGGCGCTTTCAGGTACCTTCGCCCAGATGATAGACGCAAAAAAGACCGAAATCTCAGCTGCCCGACAGTTAAAAGACCAAGCCGGACATATCACCTTACTGATCAACCAAATCGAAAAAACCCTGCTTGAGGACGGTAAACGCCTGTCTGAGGACGTCACCGTCAACATGACGGACAGCACCCACCTGGTCAACAGATGGCGCTATATCCAGGTCATACTCGTTGTGATTGCAATTTGTATTGCCCTGACCATTGGAAAGCTGGTATCCGACCTGATCACCAAACCGATTCAGCGCGCCATCCTCATGCTGAAGGATATTGCCAAAGGTGAAGGCGATCTCACCCTCCGCCTGGATGAAAGTGCCCAAAACGAAATGGGACGTCTGGGCCACTGGTTCAATGTCTTTGCAGAAAAACTTCAAAAAATCATCTCTGACATTGCAGACAATGCCAAAACACTGAATGCAGCGTCCACTGAATTTTCAAGCATATCAAAAGAGATGTCATCAAATGCGGACCAGATGTCGGAAAAATCAAACACGGTAGCCAGGGCCGCCGGGTCCATGAGTACCAGCATGACTTCAGTAGCAGCGGCAACAGAACAATCATCAAATAATATCGGCCTTGTGTCAGCTGCAGCAGAAGAAATGAACTCAACCATCAGTGAGATTGCCAGGAATACCGATGAAACAAAGACAACCAGCAACGAGACCGCTTTTAGATCAGAACAAACCACACAAAAAATTGAAGGACTCAGCAGATCGGCCATGGAAATCGGAAAGGTGGTTGAAACCATCAATGAGATTTCAGAGCAAACCAATCTTTTGGCCTTGAATGCAACCATCGAAGCAGCAAGAGCAGGTGAGGCCGGAAAAGGGTTTGCTGTTGTGGCCGCCGAAATTAAGACCCTTGCCCAGCAGACGGCACAAGCGACCCTGGAAATTAAAGGCAAAATTGACAATATTCAAACTTCAACACAGGAAACCGTCTCCGAAATCGGGGAGATCACCTCTGCCATCACCAAAGTCAACACAATGATCGATCATGTGGCCGCATCAGTTGAAGAGCAGTCAGTGACCACAAGAGAGATCGCCAATAATGTCAGCCAGGCCGCACAAGGCACCCAGGAGATTGCCGGGCATGTTCAGCAGAGCACCGAGTTATCTGTGACAATTGCACAGGATATTTCCGACGTCAACAATGCGTCAATCCAGATGTCATCCAGCAACCGCAATATCCTTGATGGGGCAGATGAACTCAGACGGTTATCTGAGAAACTTCAGGAAACCGTTGACCAGTTCAAAATATAATTCTTCTGGAATAACAGTGAAAAATACCGGAGCCCTCGTTGTCGACCCTGCATTAATATTGCCAAGAGCCGTCAGCCTGTGTTAATACTGGTCAACAAAGCCCTAAAATGTATCATGTCCGACCCCTGATTTTTGGAGGTTTTTTTTTGCAGACTGCACCTGAACTTAAAATCGGATACCTCAAGATTGCAGATCACCTGATCATGGAGATGACCGCCTTTCGTGAATCAGAGGGGGAATTCGATTTCCGCCACCTCACACTCGCGCCAACCCCCATGAACAACTTTCAGCAGTTGATCGATGCATTGGTCCAATCTCGGATCCAGGGTGCCTTCATCCCGATCCCCGCCGCTATGGACCTGGTCTGCAAGGGGTTGAACATCAAGCTGGTATTATTTACCCACCGCTCCGGCTCTGTCATGGTCCAGGCAAAATCGATACAAAAAATATCCGATTTCAGGGACAAAAGTATTCTTCTGCCCTACCCGCTCTCCATGCAGACTATGCTGGCCCACAAGCTTTTCGCTTCGGCAGGAATGGTCCTGGGCAGTTCCGGTACACCCGGCATCGACGTTGCCATGGAAATCGTCAGCCCTTATTTGATGCCCGATATGATGGCACAGGATGATGACGGAGATATCGGCGGGTATTTTGTGGCCGAACCCTTTGGTTCGCAAACTTTAATAACCCAAAGCGGCAACATGCTGTGCACATCGGATCGCCTGTTCAAGCAGCATCCCTGCTGTGCATTTGTACTGACGGATGATGTGATCCAAAACCGGCCCGATGCAGCAGATGAACTGATCCGGCAACTGATCAGATCCGGTCATGCCCTGGAGCAAAATGATCACCCCGGATTTTTCAATCAAATGCGCCAGGCGTGGTTCCCAAACCATGGCACAGCAACAACTGACATATCAATCCTTCTCAAAACCTGCCACATCCGTTATGAACCTGGTCTGCTCGTACCGGACCGGGGTATTCTGCAGATGATTATGGACTACATGCATCGCAGTGTGGGAATACTGCCCCAAACTTTGGATCTGGGCGAACTGGTCCTGGAAAATTTTGCACATCAAGCAGTTCAGGAACTTGATACGTGAAAATTGATATTAAAAAACTGTCCAAAAGCTATAATCAATCCAAAGATAACGGTTTAACCGTTCTGAAAGATATTTCATTTTCCATGGATGACGGTGATTTTGTCATCATTCTCGGAGAATCCGGATGCGGCAAAACCACCCTGCTGAACCTGCTGGCCGGATTTGAAATGCCTTCATCGGGAAAGATTCTTTTCAACGGCCAGGAAATCAAAGGGATTCACCCGTCCCGGTCCATGCTGTTTCAGCAGCCGGCCCTGATCCCCTGGCTCACGGTCAAGGACAATGTGGCTTACGGATGCCGCATCAGGGGAGATATTGACAACCTGGATTACCGTGTGCTTCAGTTCCTAGAAATCATGGGGCTATCCGGTTTTGCCGATGTCAAACCGGACCAGTTGTCTCTGGGCATGGCCCAGCGGGCTTGCCTGGCAAGGGCCCTGGTGGGACACCCCGACACCCTGCTCATGGATGAACCCTTTGCCTCCCTGGACACCTTTACCCAGGCCCATATCCAGGAGGAACTGGTGAACCTGTGGCTGTCCGAACAGTTTACGGCCATTTTTGTCACCCATGATATTGACGAGGCGATACGGCTGGGCAACAAGGTCGTGCTCCTTGCCGGAAGTCCGGCAAACATCGCAGAGATCTTTGAAATCTCAGCCCCCTATCCCAGGGACAGGAACACACCGGAATTCAAACAGATCAGGACCAGAATCCTTGAGCGGTTCAAGACCGCATACCAGGCAAAAAGGACATTATTATAATGCCCAAAGATTCGATCAATCCCGGCCGGAGAACGTTTTTAAAAACTGCTGCTGCTGCAGGCTCAAGCCTGTTGATCCCCGGTCCACTCAAGGCGCGCACTTCAAAATCCACACTGAAAATCGGTTATCTGCCCATTACGGACGCCACCCCGCTGCTGGTGGCCCACAGCCTGGGCTACTTTTCCCAGGAGGGACTGACCGTTGAAAAACCGATCATGGTCAGGTCATGGAGCATTTTGACCGAATCATTCCTGGCCGGCAAATTCAATATGACCCATATGCTGTTCCCCATTCCGGTATGGATGAGATTCAACCAGAACATTCCGGTCAAAGTATTGGCCTGGAATCATATCAACGGCAGTGCCATAACGGTACGCGGTGATTCGGACATCCACAGGTTCAGCGACCTTGCCGGTAAGCAGATTGCCGTACCTTCATGGAACTCCATGCACAACCTGCTCCTCCAGATGGGATTGACCGCTGCAGGCCTCAAACCGGTAATCAAGTCGCAGTCTGCCAGGTTGGCAGAGGATGAGGTCAACCTGTTTATCCTTCCCCCGCCGGATATGCCGGCAGCACTCCTGGGGAAAAAAGTGGATGGATTTATCGTTGCCGATCCGTTTAATGCCCTGTCGCAGATCAAGTTCCGGGCCAGAGTACTGAGATTTACCGGCGACATATGGAAAAACCACCCCTGCTGTGTTATAGTGAGCCACCAACAATTCATCAATGCCAATGCAGATATGATTCAAAGAGCGATAAATGCGGTCGTAAAGGCGCAGCTATGGTGTAATAATAACCCCCATGAAGCCGCACACCTGCTCAGTAGGGATGGAGAAGGGTATCTTCCCGTACCTTATGAGGTTGTGAAAAAGGTATTTACAGTGCCAAAGCCTTCGTCACTGAGACATCCGGACTGGAATGTCAAACGAATCGGATTCCAGCCCTATCCCTTTGAATCGGCCACCCGGTTTATCATTGACCAGATGGGTAAGACCATGATGGAGGGGGACACACAATTCCTAAAAGAACTGGATACGGCAAATGCGGCAAAAGACCTCATCGATGACCGGTTTGTCAAAATAGCGATTGACCGTGTGGGCGGCTTGAACGTATTTATTACCCACACCACCGATCCGTCGTTTACAAGGAAAGAGATCGTTGAAATCAATTAACCGGTTTATATACCAGGATGCCAAGGAGGTCGGGCTGAACGCGGTCTTTGGCAAAGAGTTCGGGTGGAAGTATGAACTGATCGGCCTGATCTGCTTCGCCATTCTCTGGTGCCTGGTCTCATTTATCATTTTTACCCGACCGCAGTTCAGCCAGTTCCAAGGGTTTTTACCCGGACCGACCTTAAACGCCCTATTCGGATATACCTCAGAGAGTCGTTTCTGGATCTCTGTGGTGGTCAGCCTGCGGCGAATCCTCATCGGCATTGCCATCGCATCGTTGATCGGCATTCCCATCGGTATATTGATCGGCTTTTATCCCAAACTCAGGCATTTTTCCTACTCGCCGATCCAGTTTATCCGCATGATTAGTCCCCTGGCCTGGATGCCCATAGCCCTTCTACTGTTCAGCCGTTTTGAGACTGCGGTATATTTCCTGATTGTCATGGCTACGGTATGCCCCATTATCCTGAACACGGCCATCGGGGTTCTGAACACCAACCCGCAGTGGCTCAAAATGGCGATGAATCAGGGGGCCAATAACTTTCAGCTGATCCGGACAATCATTGTCCCCTCTTCATTACCATATGTACTCACCAGTCTGCGCCTGGCCCTGGGTGTGGCATGGATCGTTTTGGTTCCGGCTGAATTTTTAGGTGTATCTTCCGGACTGGGATACCTCATTAACGATGCCAGGGACACCATGGAATACGATAAGCTCATGGCCATCATCATTGCTATTGGTATCCTGGGATTCCTGCTGGACAGGATTATCCAGAAACTCCAGAGCACATTGAGTTGGACATGGAACGAATAATATTATAAATTACAGCCTATATATAAACATTGAAGGAGCGAAATTATGGCGGTAGATCCCAACATTAAAATTGTGGTTGCAGATGACTCCGGGACCATGCGCATCATGTTCAAGCAGATTCTGAACAAAGCCGGATTTGAGAACCTGGTCATGGCAGTCAACGGGCAGGACGGCATTGAAAAGGTCAAAGCTGAAAAACCGGACCTGGTAGTCAGCGACTGGAACATGCCGCAGTTGGACGGAATGGAATTTCTCACCGAACTCAGAAAGATGGAAGAATTTAAAACCCTCCCGTTTATCATGGCGACTGCCCAGGCGGACAAGGGGCAGCAGATTGCCATAATGGAGGCCGGCGGCAACGGCCATGTCCCCAAACCCTTTGACGAAGCCCAGATCAAACAGGCCATTGAGAAAGCGATGTCCGGGGACACTGCCCAGGTAAAGCACACCCCCAAGCAGCGGCATGTTATCGGTGGCAAGGTCGAACTTAATGTGGCCCACATACAGATCACCGACCACCTCGCCTTAGGTGCGCTCAAGCACCGGATTGAGCAGGGGGATGTGGAGCCCCAGCACTTTGACCTGACCACCAACCTCAAAGGCGGATGGAATCCGATCCAGGAGGGACTTGAAAGCGGCGAGATTGACTGCGCATTCGTCCTGGCACCCATTGCCATGGACCTGTTTGCGTATGATTCACCCATCAAAATGGTTCTTTGCGCCCACAAAAACGGATCTACATTTGTCAGGAGCCGTCATTATGACCACCGGTTTGATTCCCTGCAAAGTTTCTATAAATATAAAGTTGTTGATATTCCCCATAAAATGTCCGTTCACCATATGCTGGCCCACCAGTTTCTCAAAGAACTGGGACTCAAACCCGGCGTCCCGGGAAAAAAGGCGATCAATGTCAGGTTCGAAGTGGTTCCGCCAATCAAGATGCCCGGCATCATGAAAGAAAATGAGGATGTGGCCGGATTTATGGTGGCCGAGCCCATCGCGACCAAGGCCATTGTTAATGACATCGGCAATCTGGAATTCTTCTCGGCCAACCGCTGGGATGACCATCCTTGCTGCATAGTCGCCATGCAGCAGGACTTCATCCAGTCCTACCCGGAAGCCGCCCAGGAGTTTGTCAACCTCCTGATTGAAACCGGTGAGTATATTGAAAATGACAAGATCAGGGCGGCCAGGATCGCCGTGAACTTTCTGGACCCTGACGGAAAACTGGGATTGAATCCTGAAGTACTGAAAAATGTTTTTTCCCAGCCCAAATCGATCCGATGGGATGGTCTATACCCGGACAGGGAATCCCTGGATAAAATCCAGAAGTATATGCACGATGTCATGGAAATCGGCCGGCTGATCGATCTGGACAAATTTGTTGAATCCAGTTTTGCCGATGAAGCCTTTAAATAGGTATTCAGGGAGTAACCCATGAAAATTACAGATCCCGAAATAATAAAGACCGGTGAAAAAGACCTGATCGATGCGGTGAAAGATGACCTGGACTGGGATGCCCTGAAGGATATACTCAAGGACAAAATATCCCAGGCGGTTCTCGAATCCAAGGATGGTCAGATCATTGTTCACGACAATCAGGTGGCGTTTAAGATCAACTTTGAACTCAAACTCTCGGGCAGTCTCATGTTTGATCGTGAGGGAAACTACCTTCCCGAAGATGAGGACTTGAAAAACGCCGCACTTGAAGACCTGCAGGAAGACGGCGTACAGGATGCCCCGGAACCTGACACTGAATTGTCAGAAGAGGATATTGACGGTATCCTTCAGGAGAGCCGGGATTTCTGGAACCAGAACGAGGCGCCAGCGGCTCAAGAATAGCCCTGGTGTCTGAAACTGATTCACGGACCACGCCTTTTGGCCCGGGACTATGATGCATCATCGTTCATTACAACCGGCTGTCAATCTTGAGGAACTCCGCGAGATCATGGATGATAACGTGGCGCTGATCCAGGAGTGTTTTTCCGATTTTCTGCGTGAACTGCCCGGACTGACCCAAGCCTTGTACCGGGCGGTCGAGGAAAAGGATGATGCTTCCGTTGAGCGTCTGGCCCATAAAATGAAGGGCTCACTACAATACCTGGCAGCCCACGCGGCTGCCGGGCAGGCCCGGGAACTTGAAGAGCTGGCCAAGAAAGGGCTTGAATCCGAGTATCAACCTAAACTTGATGCACTTTTGACCCGCTGCGGGGAGCTTGAAGCGTTTATTCGAGACTTCGGCAACCTGCCGCCCGACAGACAGTCCCTAACCTGATCGTATAAAGTAGGTACAGACCTGGTTCAAAGGGCACTCGGCACACAGGGGTTTACGGGCATCACAGATCTCCCTGCCAAAATAGATCAACCACAGTGAAAAATCGCTCCATGTGTGTTCGGGAAGCTTTTTCATCAGGTCAAATTCGATACCCACCGGATCTTTTTTCCGGGTCAGCCCCAGTCTTTGGGAAATGCGCTGCACATGGGTATCCACCACGATCGCCTGCGCATCAAATATGGAGGTGAGTACAACATTGGCGGTCTTTCTGCCCACACCGGGCAGACGCACCAGTTTGTCGATATCCTGTGGCACCTCTCCCTGGTACTGGTCGAGCAGTGCCTGGGCGCAGGCTTGTATATTCTTGGCTTTATTGTTGTAAAATCCTGTAGAAAAGATGATGGATTTGATATCTTTAAGTGATGCACCGGCAAGGTCAGGTGCCGTGGGAAAGCGGTCAAACAGCACCGCTGTCACCCGGTTTACCTGAGCGTCCGTACACTGGGCCGATAGAATGGTGGCGATCAGCAGTTGAAACGCGGATGTATGGTTCAGCTGAGTCTTGACAACCGGATACCTTGAACTTAGAGTGTCAAGGATTTTTGGAATTTTCTCTGATAATTTAACCATGGAGACACTATATATGAATCATTCGGATCGGGCAACCCCGGCAAAAGCGCTGGGACTTTGCTCCGGAGGGCTTGACAGCATCCTGTCTGCCCTGGTCCTGGTGCGGCAGGGAATAGATGTCACATGGGTTGCCTTTGAGACGCCCTTTTTCTCTGCCAAAGAAGCCAGGAACGCTGCCAAGCAAAACAATATCCCGTTGATCGTCAAGGATATTACCGACGATTACATGGAGATGCTCAAAGCGCCGAAAGCGGGCTTCGGCAAGAACATGAACCCGTGCATGGACTGTCATGCCCTCATGTTTGCCAAAGCCGGCGACATGATGAAAGACATGGGATTTGATTTCCTGTTCAGTGGTGAAGTGATGGGGCAGCGCCCCAAGTCCCAGACCAAAAACGCATTGAGGTATGTCCAGAAAAATTCAGGATTCAGGGACCGGATTCTACGACCATTGAGCGCCAAACTCCTCGAAGAGACGGTCATGGAGAAAGAGGGTCTGGTTGACCGGGAGCGATTACACGATATATCCGGACGCTCCCGTAAAGAACAGATCCGGCTGGCTGATGAGTTTGGCGTCACCCACTACCCCTCCCCTGCCGGTGGCTGCCTGTTGACCGATGCGGTCTTCTCCAGGCGGCTCAAAGACCTTCTGGATAGCCAGGAAAGCTACCAGAAAAAAGAACTGTATCTCTTGAAAATGGGCCGCCACTTTCGACTGGATCGCCGGTTTAAAGCCATCGTGGGCAGATCACAGGCCGACAATAAACAGATCATGTCCCACTATGACCCGCAACGTGACGTCCTGATCAAACATGCCGCTCTTCCGGGACCGGACATGCTGATTATCGGACCCGGTTTTATGCAGCAGGCACCGGAAGAGCGCATTGAGACCGCAGCCATGATCTGTGCCGCCTACTCAAAATCTGACACCCCGGACCGCTCCAGAGTAAGAATCCGGCACCCGGAAGGGGAATCTGTTCTCGATGTACAGCGGGTGGAAACTGATCAATTCAGCCCCTTTATGGTCTGATCGATTGTTGATGAACGCTTATAAAAGAAAAGCGCGGTCCCTTGAAGCAAAGGACCGCGCTTGATATATTCAATTATAAAAATTGGGTTAGTGATAAATCATCTTATCCCAGAACTCTTTTTCATCCTTGTCCCAATCCGGGCCAAATTTTTCCTGACAGAATCCGGCAAGCCTGGAATACCATCTGGTCCAGGGGTTCTTACCCTCCTCTTTGGCTTCAAGCACATCCTCAAGGAAGGACTCGATATTGATCATCTCCTCCTTGGGAATATAGGAGCATGCACCACCTGTGTAGGACTTCTTAATATTATCCGGGCTCAAGGCGTGGGCGGTCAGCATGACGCAGATAACGCCTTTCTTATTAGCGGTTTCCAGCAGCTGATATCCGTCAACCCCCATAATATCCAGAATTGCAATATCAAATTGTTCCTTTTGAAGAAGCGCATTGGCCGCCTCAAAGCTTTCTGCACGGGAAAGCGTGTACCCTTCCAGAATCTCCTCAAGGGAATCGAGTACATCAGGCTCATCATCAACAATCAGGATTTTCTTGTTTTCAAGAGAACGTTTTGCCATTTTTTCTTCCGATCCGATTTATATGTTTAACAATCTTATTTACGTTTTTTTCATCCCTGATGATGATTGACTTTACTCATCAGGGCCCTGCCGATATTAGTTGATTCAGCAATCTTCAGTCAATCCAATAGATCATAACCGGGTTTGAAACACAAGCAGTTTATCGGCTGCCTTTCCCATATATGTAAGAAATGATCTGGTATTGTCAAGGTTTTCGCCTATTATACCGCATTGGGATCAGGTATATTTGAATGCGTACAGCAACTGTTGCCCCGTGCCCAGGATCAACTGGTATTGATCAGTTTCGCCCGAAGCTGGCCGCAGGCCGCCAGGATATCATCCCCCTTGCTTTTGCGGATGATGGCGGTCATCTTCTTGTCCAGAAGAATCTGTAAGAACCGTTGAATAACATTGCTGTCCGGGCGTTTGAATTCACTCTCAGGGTGTTCATTAAAGGGAATCAGGTTTACTTTTGCCTTGATGGGCCTGAGAAGTTTGACCAGCCGATGGGCATCCTCAGGCGTGTCATTGATCCCTTTGATTAAAATATACTCAAAGGTGATCTTGTTCCTGGGTTTCATGGAGAATGTCCGGCATGCTTCGAGCAGGTCCTCCAGAGGATACCGGTTGTTGACCGGCATGAGTCTCGAGCGGGTTTCATTGTCAGTGGCATTCAATGATATGGCCAGGTTCACTTCGGTATCCTCTCCCAGGCGGGTAATCTCGGGGATAAGACCACAGGTGGACACCGTGACCCGCCTGGCGGAAAACTTCAAGCCGAAATCGGTATCCAGTATGATCTCAAGTGACTTGAGCAGATTGCCATAGTTGTCCAGGGGTTCTCCCATTCCCATAAACACGATATTGGACAGCCGCTTGCCTTCAGCTTCGCTCCTGGATTCAAGGATATGCCTGATATCCCTGACCTGGGAAACGATTTCCGACACCTCAAGGTTTCGTCGAAGTTTTCCTTTGGCAGTCAGGCAGAACCGGCAATTCCGTGCGCACCCCACCTGGGAGGAAACACAAAGGGTATAGTGATCCCGTTCGGGAATCAAAACAGACTCGATATGCTGACCGTCTTCAAGCCGGAAAAGGAACTTTTCAGTGGTATCCGCTGATTTCTGAGATGATTCAAGCTCAAGCCGGGAGATAACAAAGGCACTGTTAAGCATGGCCCGCATCTCTTTGCCGACATCTGTCATCTGCTCAAATTGGTCGGTATCCTTCAGGTACACCCACTTGAACACCTGACCGGCCCGGAATGGCCGTATTCCTTTTTTTTCCAACCAGTTGGCCAGCTCCAACCGGGTAAAATTCAATAGATTTTCCATACAAATTCCACGGGTAAAAATTAATATTTTCTTGACATATCATGGAATATATATTAATTTCAACGATTTGATTTTAAACCGTTATCGGGTATTTTTTTTATGTTTGATAGTTTAAGTGACCGACTGGATTCAGTCTTCAAAAAGCTCAAGGGGCACGGCACCCTGAATGAGAAAAATATTGAAGACGGCCTAAAGCAGGTTCGATTGGCCCTGCTTGAAGCTGATGTGAATTATAAGGTTGCAAAAAATGTTATTTCAGATATAAAGGAAAGAGCGATAGGCCAGGAAGTCATGAAAAGCCTGACGCCTGGCCAACAGGTCATTAAAATTGTAAACGAAGAATTTACCCGGATGATGGGGTCGTCCCATCAGGGACTGGATCTGGAAGGGAAATCCCCCGGATCTATCATGCTTGTGGGATTGCAGGGTTCCGGTAAAACCACGACTGCAGGAAAATTGGGCCTTTTTCTTAGAAAAGAAGGTAAAAAACCGTTCCTGGTTCCTGCAGACGTTTACCGGCCGGCAGCCATTGACCAGCTTAAAAAAGTGGGCAAACAGCTGGATTTGCCGGTATTTGATTCCACAACCGAGATGGCGCCCTTGAAAATCTGCCAGGACGCTCAGCGTCAGGCCAGGGAACAGGGTTACGATACCCTGATTCTGGATACGGCCGGCCGGCTTCATCTTGATGAAGCCCTGATGGCAGAACTTCAGGGAATTAAAACCGGCATCAACCCATCGGAGATTCTTCTGGTGGCCGATGCCATGACAGGCCAGGATGCAGTCAATATCGCCGGATCGTTTGACAAGCAGCTGGACCTGAGTGGAATAGTATTAACCAAAATGGATGGCGATGCGCGGGGCGGTGCGGCATTGTCCATCAAGGCGGTCACCGGCAAACCGCTCAAGTTCATCGGCGTGGGTGAGAAATCCACAGCCCTTGAGCCATTTCACCCGGACCGGATGGCTTCCCGGATTCTGGGGATGGGAGACACACTCTCCTTTATTGAGAAAGCCCAGGAGGCCATTGACCAGGAAGAGGCCCAGGCGCTTGAAAAGAAGCTGAGAAAAAATGAATTTACCCTTGAAGATTTTCGCAACCAGATGCAGTCGGTCCGTAAAATGGGATCCATCAACGACCTGTTGGGCATGCTGCCCGGCATCAACAAGAAACAGCTCAAGGGTTTGAATATTAGCGATAAAGAGTTTGTCAGGATTGAGGCAATTATCAGTTCCATGACCCCTGAGGAGCGACGGAAGTACAATATCATCAAGGGGAGTCGGAAGAAAAGAATTGCAAATGGATCAGGGACCACAGTCCAGGATGTGAACAAGCTTTTGAAAAGCTATGCCCAGACAATGAAAATGGTTAAAAAGTTTAACAAAGGCGGGATGCGCTCACTAAAAGGCATGTTGCCGTTCTAAGGAGACAATTAATATGGCAGTAAAAATCAGGTTAACCCGAAAAGGCACCAAGAAAAAGCCTTTTTACCGAATAGTAGCCGCTGATGCAGAAGCGCCCAGAGACGGACGTTTTCTCGAAAACCTCGGGACCTATGATCCCATGGTTGATCCGGCTGCTATTTCCCTTAAGGAAGACAGAGTAAACTATTGGTTAAGCCAGGGGGCTAAACCCACGACAACGGTCCAAAGCATCCTGAAAAAACAGGGCAGCCAGCCCAGCCCTGCATAACAAGGAGTGCTCAGTCGCCCAGTATTCTCAATACCACATTATTTAAGGAGAGTAGTTATGAAAGAGCTGATCGAGTATATTGCCAAAGCACTTGTCGACAATCCTGATCAAGTAACCGTGAATGAAATTCAAGGGGACCAGACGTCGGTTCTGGAACTGAAAGTGGCTAAAGAGGATCTGGGGAAAGTAATCGGAAAGCAGGGACGGTCAGCCCGTGCCATGAGAACCATTTTAAGCGCAGCATCCACCAAGCTTAAAAAACGGACGGTTCTTGAAATCATAGAATAGGTTCATGGAAAAAAGTTCTCTGATTGCCATTGGTAAGGTAACCGGGGTTCATGGGCTTGGCGGTAATCTCAAAGTGATCTCCTTTTCAGATTCTCTTGAGCCCTTTCAGAAGGGGAGCCGGGTTGCTCTGGAATCCCCTCCGGAACAAAGGGATCAAACCTGGAATACAGATGAGTCTGAACAGTGGTATCACATACAAAAAGCATCGCCCTATAAGAAAGGCATCTTGCTGGTGCTGGAAGGAGTTGACAACCGAAATAAAGCCGAAGCGCTGATCAAGAAAGAGATATTTATAAAAAAAGATGATCTGCCGGAACTTGAGGAAGATACGTTCTACTGGCAGGACCTGCTGGGACTTGAAGTGATCGACAGAACCAGGGGGTCCCTTGGTATCATTGACCATATCTTCCCCACAGGTGCCAATGATGTACTTGTCGTCAAAAGGGGAGATGTTGAGACCCTGGTACCTGTGATCCCTGCCGTTATCCTTTCCGTGGACATACCCAATAATCAAATGGAAATCGACCTGCCCGAGGGACTCTGATGAATTTTTGCGTACTGACCCTCTTCCCGGAACTGTTCGACACCTTTTTTGCGCACGGTATGATCAAGCGGGCCTTGGATAAAGGACTGATACAGGGTACGGGCATCAATATCAGGGACTTCACCCATGACCGCCACCACACGGTTGATGATAAGCCTTATGGCGGCGGCTGCGGCATGGTGATGAAACCCGAACCCCTGGATGAGGCGCTGCAGGCAGCCAAAAAGCAGTGTCCCGAATCCCGGATCATCCTGATGAGCCCCCAGGGCCAGCCCTTTGATCAGCAAAAAGCCATCGAGTTGTCATCCCGTGAGCAGGGACTTGTTTTTATCTGCGGCCGATATGAGGGCATAGATGAACGGATCTACAACCTCTGGGTGGATGAGGAGATCTCCATCGGTGACTATGTGATGACCGGTGGAGAACTGGCTGCCATGGTGATCATCGATGCCGTGGCAAGACTGATCCCCGGAGTTTTGGGAAAAGAGGAATCAGCACAGGCTGATTCATTCATTGATGAGCGCCTGGAACATGCACAGTATACCAGGCCTGAAACATTTAAAGGGCAGCATGTCCCTGAGATACTGCTTTCAGGGAATCATGAAAAAATCCGTCAATGGCGGGAAGATTCAGCATTGAAGCGGACATTTATCAAACGGCCGGACCTGTTTGAAAAAATGAAACCGACCGCAGTTGAAAAACAGATGCTGAAGCAGTGGTGCACGGAGCTATCAAGACTTGCTGAGCAATAACGTATATCTTGCTTTGATTCATTACCCGGTGACCAACCGGGAAAATGAAACCATTGGATCGGCACTGACCACCATTGATCTTCATGACATTGCCCGGGCAGCCATGACATTTGGTGCCACAGGATTTTATGTGGTCACCCCTTATGAGGACCAGCAGACCCTGGCCCGAAAGATTATTGAGCACTGGACAGACGGCGTGGGCGGACAGGTTAACCCATACCGGAAGGCTGCACTTGAGAAAATAGACGTCACCGCCTCTTTTGATGAGGTGCTTGAACGTATTGAAAAGGAACATAACACCGGCGTAAAAAGTATTGCCACCAGTGCAAAAATGCACCGCAAGGCGATATCAACCGACCGGTTGAAAACTGAAATGAAAAACGATGCCGCCCATGTCATCGCCTTTGGCACGGCTTGGGGGCTTGCAGATGACTTTATTGAAGCGTGTGATTTCATTCTGGAGCCGATACAGGGACCCAGGACTTACAATCATCTTTCAGTTCGCTCTGCAGCATCAATATATTTAGACCGAATGTGTAACAGTTAGCTGTACGTTGACACGCATCCCACCCAGAAAGGGATGTATTTTAGGAGGATGAAATGGCAAGTTTAATTCAACAGATCGAAAGAGAGCAAATGCGCATGGATATTCCCGACTTCAATTCAGGGGATACCGTCAAAGTCCATGTTAAAATCAGAGAAGGTGAAAAAGAGCGTATCCAGGTTTTCCAGGGTGTCGTGATCAAGAAAACCAAGGGGTTTGCCAGTGCCAGATTTACCGTCAGAAAAATTTCCGGCGGCATTGGCGTGGAAAGAATTTTTCCGCTGTTCTCACCCAGTATTGATAAAGTCGAAGTGGTCACCCGAGGCCGTGTACGCCGCTCCAAACTCTACTATCTGAGAAATCTTCGCGGTAAAGCTGCCCGTATCAAGGAAAAACGTTTCGTTTAAGCCTTTAATCCTTTATGCATCAGTTTGAAACCGAGGCATACCAGAAAGGATTTAAATATATTGCAGGTGTTGATGAGGCCGGCAGGGGTCCCCTTGCCGGCCCGGTTGTGTCTGCCGCCGTTATCCTGCCGGAACGGTTTACACACCCGGATATCAATGACAGCAAGAAACTGACCCCCAAAAAACGGGATCAGGTGTATGATGTGGTTCTCCAAAGCGCACTGGCGGTTGGTACCGGCATCTGTTCCCCCAGAGAAATTGACCGGTACAATATTCTCCAGGCGGCCCTGCTCTCCATGAAACGGGCAGCTGAACGCCTGTCCCCATGCCCGGATTTCCTTTTGATCGACGGCAAATTCACCATCGATTCGGATCTCGACCAACAAGCCGTTATCAAAGGGGATTCCAAAAGCATCTCCATTGCTGCGGCGTCCATCGTCGCCAAGGTGACCCGGGACCGGATCATGGCAAAACTCCATGAGACCTACCCGGAATACAACTTCATCGGTCATAAGGGATATCCCACCAAGGCCCACAAAGCCGCGATACTGGAATTCGGTCCCTGTCCCGCCCACAGGCAGACATTCAAAGGCATTAAGGAGGTGGTCTGAAATGAACCATGACCACCTGTCCACCGGGCGGATCGGAGAAGACCTGGCCTGCCGTTTTCTGGAGGACCATGGCATCCGCATCATTGAACGTAACTTTAGAACCCCTTTTGCCGAAATCGACATCATTGCACAGGATGCGGACACCTTGTGTTTTATTGAGGTTAAAACCCGGACCAATGTGTCAAAAGCCCTTCCGCGAAACGCTGTTAACCCGGCAAAGCAGTTAAAAATTACCAAAGGCGCCCAGGCTTATCTGAAAAACAAAGGGCTTTTCAATACCAGGTCCCGCTTTGATGTGATCGAAGTGATCATGGACGGTAAGTGCAAGCCTGCACCCGCTTTGCAGATCAATCACATCAGACACGCATTCGGAGCCGCCTGATATGACAACCCCGACCACAGTTCCCGGTACGCTCTATATTGTGGCAACACCTGTGGGCAACCTCAAAGATATCACCTTCCGGGCGGTTGAGACCCTGAAGCAGGTCCCCCTGATCGCTGCAGAAGATACCCGCCATACCCTCAAACTGCTGTCACACTATGAGATAAAAACCCAGCTGATTTCCTGCCATGAGCACAATGAACTCAGGCAGATCCCGAGGATCATCCAGCACCTGGAACAGGGACTCGATGCGGCACTGGTATCAGACGCCGGTACGCCCTGCATCTCAGATCCCGGTTACCAGTTGGTCAAACAGGTCTCACAAAAGGGATTTTCCGTGATCCCCATCCCCGGATGCAGTGCGGCCATTGCCGGATTGAGCGTGTCCGGGCTGCCCACCGACGCCTTTTTATTCCTCGGTTTCCTGCCCAAGAAGAAAAACAGGCGAAAAGAGGTCCTCACAGACCGCCGCCGGGAGCAGGCCACCCTGATTCTGTATGAGTCCCCCAAACGGATCGTCTCGTTGTGCGAAGAGATCATTGAGACCCTGGGGGATCGCATGGCATGTCTTGCCCGGGAGATCACCAAGCGCCATGAAGAGTATATCAGGGGACCTGTCAGCCAGATCCTGGCCAACCTTGAACAACGTCCCGTTGTCAAAGGGGAATGCGCCCTCTTTGTGGCAGGTTTCAACGAATCTAAACCCTCCATTGAGGATATGGACATGGCGCAGCTGATTCGTTCAAAACTGGAGGAAAAACCCTGGAAGACCTCTGAACTGGCACGCAGTCTTTCCGATACCTATGGTATCTCAAAGAAACAGATCTACGACATGATCGTGAAGATACAGTCCTGACTTTCTATAATTTCCGTCCGAATTTGAGCGAATTCACCAACACACTGAACCCCAGTTCATCCTGGATATATTCGCTGCCCTGAGTATAAAACCCAAGATACACCAGACCAAAGGAACGGATGCGGATCTTCTCCCGGTTCAACATGTCCCACGCCTCCTTTTTATTGGCGCATATTTCCATCAGTACCGGCAGCATCGCCTGAAACCCTTCGTCTATGGGCAGGTCTGCGGGGTGGAACAGGGCATCCGTTAGCCGGGGTGCCTCCTTTGCGTCGATCTGGGCCACGGTGATCTGTTTGGCAATACGTAAAAACAGTTTTGGATTCAGTTTGAATGCAGGGGTGTAAAAGTAAAGCTTCCGGGTCTGATGTTCTTCCTGAACAACCCGGGGAATATTGGCCACCCGTATCAGGTCGGCCATGGTTGACAGGTTCAGATGGTCAAATTCCAAATCAAACCGCCAGAACGGCATGAAGATATCTGTTTTGGGTGTCAATCCGAAAAATTCGGTATTTACCCGGTTGAGTTTCTTTTCATGGATCAGCCAGAAACTCGTGCAATTTTTACAGTGCAGGACCAGGGAGTCGGTTTCTCCTGCAAGATCCCATCCACATGAAGGGCATTGACTCGGAGTAAAGCTCAAACGGTAAGACGGTGCTTTCTTCTCAATGCCCAGGTCCGCTGAATTCATACCGGTTGCCTTCCCGGTGAGCCCGTCATAGACCCTGTGGTCATCATGAAGAAACGGCATGAAAATCAAACTCAGGATCTCACCGATATGTACCTTTCCTTTATTGCCACCGGCAATCTGATTCAGGATATCCCGCCTGGACAGGGACGGCGGAAGAAAGCCTCCTTTGATCCCTTTCTGTATAAACTGGAGGCGCTGGGTCTGGGACCTGAACCCCAGGGACCGGGGCAGTCCCGGTCGGTCCACAGCGATGTAGGACTGGTCGATGGCCCTGAAGGCGGGTCTTTTGGGTCCTAGTGCGAACTCCAATCCTTTGAAGCGCCAGTACGGTATATAGACCACGGGCAGGTGAGATAGTTTCTCCTGTTTCGGTGTAATGAAAAAGCAGGGAAACGGGTGGGTGTGAATGATATTGCTGGTGCGACAGAAACCGCACTGGATGATGGTCTCGGTTTCATCCAGCTCAGCCGGTGCCCCGCACTGGGGGCACTGCAGATCTATTTTGAAATTATAGGCGTTCACCACAATTATTGCAGTAGTTGGATTGTGTCAGGTTTTCCGTACCGCAGTTCTGACAGAATTTGGCGGCTTTCTTCTCCTCGGCCCGGGTCCCGCATTTGGGGCAGAATTTTGCACTGGGGGACAGGTTCTTGCCGCAGGAATGACATTGTGCAAACACCACCACCTGATGTCCGCAAAAGGGACAGAACCGCGAATCATGGGGAATCATCTGTTGGCAGTCCGGGCAGGGCTGTTTGTCCGGTGCCTCACTTTTGGGCTGCCCCACACCTGCGCTCTGGGTCATCTGTGCGATCATTGAAGGCACCATAAACCCCACGCCCAGTCCTGTGGCATCCCCCGCACTGCCGGGATTCTCCGCAGCTTTCTCCATGGCAGACGCCGCTTTCAGCTGCATGAGCTTATTCATGTCGTCGAACAACCCGAGCGCAGACCGGTCATCCATCATTTTCTGCACCTCCTGGGGTGGCGTGATGGAGTTAATGAACAGGTCTGTGAGTGCCAGGCCGAAACTTGCAAATTCATCGGCCAGGTCCTTTTGAAGACCCTCTGCCCACGCCTCATATTTCCCCGGGAGGTTCAATATGGTATCCAGATGATCCCCCATATAATCATTCAACCGGGATACGATCACCCGGCCCAGGTACTCCTCAATATCTGCCGTGGACAAATGTCCCATGGTGCCGATCAGGGAGTTGATGAACAACAGGGGCTGAACCACCCGCATATTAAACATGCCGAATGCCCGAAGCCTTACCAATCCCAGTTCACTGTCCTTGAACGCCACCGGGTCTCGGGTTCCCCACTTCAGATCGGGAAACACCTTCATATTGATAAAATATGCTTCAGCCCGTAACGGACTGGTCATGCCCCATGGAATAGACAGGATTTTATTGAGGATGGGAATATTGGCTGTTTTCAGGGTATGGCGCCCTGCCCCGAATACATGGATGGCCTTTCCATTATAAAAGAACACCCCGGCCTGGTTTTCCCTGACGATCATCTGGGCACCGAACTTGATCTCGGCGGATCCGTGTTCCGGTATCTTCTGCACGATCTCCTGACCGGTTTTGTCAAACCACTCCAGAACCTCCAAAAACACCAGATTGTCCTGTCCCATCATCTTTCTCCTGACATGAATGATTTATGTATTGTTGAAAAGCGAACCTTCTTATGTATCCGATAATTAGCGATATGTGTCAAGTGATCCCCTTAAGAATTCCCCCTGGCATACCCGTTGCTCCGCACCATGGGGTCCCACAGGTGAAGGTGCATATACGCCTCTTTACCGAAAGTAATCTTATTGATATTGGAATGGCCCACCGGGCAGCCATCCAGCTCCCAGATCACATAATAGAACTTCTTTTCCGGAACAGATCGCTCAACGTCCTGCGCCAGTATCTGCCGCCATTTTTCCCTTTTGGGGAATTTTTCAGGATCCCCCCCCATCCGGCCCAGAAGGACAGGGTCTGCATTCAAAAAGTAATCAATGATCCGGTGAATATCACCCAGGTGCATCTCCCTGATATTTTGCGTCATCACGTGACCTATCCCTGAAACGTCCTCAGTTTGAGATACTGCGACACCCCGTCTTCAACACCTTTAAGGTCAGCCACCCATCCGAACAGGTGTCCTTCACCCGAAATGAGTGACAGGGCTGCATCATGCAGCCCGGGTTCACATGCGGCACAGCAGTCCGCCACCGTCAGACACCAGTACCCCCGGTCAACAGCTTCCCTCAGGGTTGAATGCACACAGCACTGGGTGGTCACACCGCAAAGGATGAGGTGATCAATACCTTCCGATCGAAGACCCTGATCCAGAGTTGTATTATAAAATGCGCTAAAGCCTGCTTTGTCAATAATGGTTTCCCCGGGCATGGGTCTGACCGCATCCATAAACTCATGCCCCGGTTCTCCAAGAATGCAGAATCGGCCTAAAGCCTCCTTTCTGCCGACATATCCCAGAGACCGCCTGAAATCGTTCACATCACTTAAATCCGGCTGATAGGATTCCCGTGTATGGATAATGCGGAATCCCGCCTGCCGTGAGAGTTCTATCAACGCTTGTGCCCGTGGGACCATCGCCCGCATGTCATCCAGGGACTGACCGCTTCCTGCCTCAAAGAACTCTTTTTGCAGATCAATAACCACAAGCGCCGTATGCTCCGGGGTGCACTCATACACACGATTGGATCGGGAGGCGATTGATATGTTGTTGAGACGGCTCATATGTTCTGCTTCATTTTAGAATCACTGGTGTTGTAGCCACGGATCTCGTGAAATACCTCCTCAAGCTGGTGCTGGCTGAAGACGTACACCCCGTTCTTTCTGAGCAGGGATGCGGTAACCCCGCTGCCGGGAATCTTAACCCCTTCAAACCGGCCGTTATAAACCCTACTGGAACCGCAGGAGGGGCTTGATTCTGTCAAAAGCGCCACCCGGATTCCACGGGCCAGACAGATGGCGAGGGCCTGCTGTGCACCCCGTATAAAATATTCGGTCACATCACTGCCATCTGCCCCCAGAACCCTTGCCCTGCCTGCAAGCACATCTTCCCCCCTGCCTTGGAAAATCTCAGCCGGGATTCTCGGCGTGGGCAGCCCCCCGGCCACTTCAGGACAGTATGGAATCACTTCTGAATGTTCAAGGATCTGGGTGAACGCCGGTGCATTCAACATGAGATCACTACCGTTGTACCTGACCTTTTGCCCGGTCAGGCAGGCGCTGATCATGATTTTGGTCTTTGGTTTCTGCATCTATTCCATCTCTATAAACCTGAATGGTTTTAAATAGGAGATCAGGCGCGCTTTGTCAGGATCATCCAATGGCGGACAATCATCCGCCCCTTTGACCCCCTGGCTCACCAGAGTGGTGTAGCAGTGTACAGACTCAAAATGGGGATTGCATTCCGGTTTGAATATCTCTTTGGTATACCCGGTCAACAGCATATCCACCTCGTTTTGTTATATGTTTATCTCCTGGGCCAGCTGCCTGCGGTATTCTAACATAAATGAATTTCGTTTTCCTACCTGTTTTCTGGCCGATTCCGGATATCCAATCTCCTTTAGAAAGCGGGCCGCATCAATGAATTCAAATATGGATTCGTGTTCAAAGCATTAGATTTCAATGATCTGAATCCGCATTGACTCCATGCTCAGGCAGTCCTCTGGCATATCGTGCAGCGATCAACGTCAGGTCCTGGGAGGACCAAGTCTGACGGCTGTCCCATAAACCAGCAATTCTGCAGCCGTGCCCACCACGCTGGTTGTCATATAGCGGACATTGATGACCGCATCCGCGCCCATCTGGGACGCCTTTGCGGTCATCCTTTGGGTAGCGGTTGCCCGTGCACTGCCCAGCATCTCCGTGTACTCGGTCAATTCACCCCCAAGAAGCAGTCTCACAATAGCTGACAGGTCTTTACCCAGCCAAACGGCAAACACCGTGTGCCCTTGAACCAGACCGAGGACCTCGGTGATGTCACGTTCCGGCAGCATATCCGAATTCAACAGCAGGATCGTTCCATCAGATACCGTTTCCTGACGGTCTTCAACCAACTGGTCTTGAGTCTGTTCAAGTGCAAGCGTTGCCAATACCACCAGAATCCCCCCCAAAAGGCAGAAAATCGCGATCCTGAGCCACCACGGCACGGCTGGATCATCAGCCACCCATACATACCAGGGTATTCCGGCAAATATACTGGTGAAAAGTCCGAATACGAACGCCAAAGATCCTATATGTCTAAAGGTTTTCATGGCGCCTCCTTTTCGACTTAATGATGATTTAAATGTCGTGTCAAGATCAATGACTGCCTTAACCTGTATCACGATTTCTCCTATTATATACGAATTAGATCGAACCACAGGACTTTTATTCAATAAAATATCTCTCCCCCTTAGCGGTGCCAAAACCTTTTTTCCTTACCGCCATTAAATAAAATTAAAAAATTTATTACAAAACTTTAATAAAATTAAAAAATAATTTGACACATCTTAAATAAAATATTACCATGGCATCATGAAAAAATCCTCTGATTGTCCATATTGCCACGATAAAATGCGGATCACCCGGTACCGGTGTGATTCATGTGAGATCAGCATAGAGGGACATTTTTCATCATCCGCGCTTTCCCGGCTCTCTGATACTCACCAGCAGTTCATCGAGCTGTTTGTATTGTCCAGCGGCAGCTTAAAACAGATGGCCCAGAATCTTGGAATTACCTATCCCACGGTCAGGAACAGGCTGGATGAGGTTATTGGATCGCTGAAAGCCCAGATGAAGGCTTCAGAGGACAACAAGGATGAAATCCTTGAGAAAGTGGAAAAAGGAGAGCTTTCCCCTGAAGCCGCGGCTGAAATACTAAAGGACCTATAATGACGGATAAGAGGATTCATGGAACGGATCGATAGAATCAACGCCATGCTTGAGAAAGGGAAAATTACACCGGATCAGGCCCGGCTGCTTAAAAATGCACTTGAAAACAGCCACAAGGATGTCGAACCTAAAGATGAAACACAAGGCTCAAAGGAGCGGATCCAATCGAATGGCCTGATGATCGTTAGTGTCGGCCTGGTCCTGCTCATGCTTACAGGGTTTGGCCTGTTGTTCATCCTGGTCTATGGAAACAGCGCCCAGGATGGTACTGACATCAACCTGTCGACAAGGACCGCTTTGACTGCTGATGCAGTTGGCAGGCCTGCCACCCAGCAGAACCCGGAAACCCGGGCCGCCCTTCGGAAAACAAGAACACGGGTGACTGCTGTTCTCTTTTCCGGGGTTTTGGCAATTATTGCGGTTTCCATCCTCTGCCTGGCCGGAGTATTGACCTTCAACCGGATTATCCGCCTCAGGGAGGAACTCATGGCACAGTGGTTCGGCGTAAGGATACAGATCAGGAAAAAACTGCATCTCATACCGGCAATGGAGGATCTCTTGAAAGAATCCCTCTCCCATGAAGACCGGATTATCCAGGCCATATCAAATGCAAGAGGAACCCTGGGCAGCCTGTTGGGGAGGGATGAATCAGGTGTGGCGAACATTCAACAGATTGTGACGGAATCTGAAGGCCTGAACCGCAGTATCTTGGCCGTCTCAGAAAATTATCCTGAGTTGAAATCCAACACTGCCGTGATGTTTCTTCTCAACAGCCTGTTTGATATCGAACAAACCATTGCCCGCCAGTGGGTAAGATACAATCATGCAGTCAAACGATTTAATCAGATCACAACCCGTTTCCCGGGGGTCCTGATTACCCTTGCCGTAAAACCCGGTCAATTTGAATATGCAGATGGCTCTGAACTTTTACACGCAACTACAGATACGGAGACAATCGATGAACAGTAAAAGTATGATGATCATTGTGGCCGGCATGTTTGCCGTCATGCTCTTTTTCCTCGGACTGACAGGCCTTTTTGCCGTTGTGACTTACAATTCGGTGGTCAAGTCGGACAACCGGGTTGACGGCTCCTGGGCGCAGGTCGAGACCGCCCTTCAGCGACGTATCGACCTCATCCCCAACCTGGTCAGTACGGTCAAAGGATATGCTGCTCATGAAAAGGACATTTTCATTGCCGTAACCCAAGCAAGGACCCAGGCCCAGTCCGTGCTGGACAAGATCAAGGAAACCGGACCTGATCCGGAGACCATGACCTCTGCTGCCATGGCCCAGGGACTGCTGAGAAACTCATTTAAAAGCCTGCTGGCCGTTGTGGAGAATTACCCTGATCTAAAGGCCAGCACCAACTTCCTGGCGCTTCAGGACCAGCTTGAAGGCACAGAAAACCGGATCACTGTGGCCAGGGGGCGCTACAATGAATCGGTCAGGATATACAATGCCAAAATCCAGGCCTTTCCCGGAAACGTCATTTCAAGCCTGTTTGGTTTCAATGAGCATGCCTACTTCAAGGCCTCGGATGATGCGTTCACTGTCCCCAAAGTGGATTTCGGGTCGTGATGATCTTTAAAAGATGGTGCTCACCGGGGAAGATCACGCTGATTTTTATAATCCTCCTTTTCTCCTGGGCTGCTTCGGGCTACACGAATGCGCCGCCTGGACCTTTAAGGGGCTGCATGGACCAGGCCGGGATCTTTACCGATATCCAGGATGGATGCAGCACATACCTGGATGTTTTAAGGGAAAATTACGGCATTGATGCCGTCATCATATCTCTGGGCGAACTTCCCAAGGCCCTGAGTATTGAAGAAACTGCCCTGAACCTTTTTTTGGAGCATGACATCGGAAAAGACTTCAATGGCAACGGCCTGCTGCTCTTGTTTTCCAAAGAAGAAAAACTGGCCCGCATCGAGGTTTCCTATTCTCTGGAGGATGTGTTTACGGATCTTTTCTGTGGATATGCCCAGGACCGGCAACTGCGTCACTATTTTCTGTCCGATGATATTGAATTCGGACTCATCGCGGTGATGGAGGAGATCGAAAAACGGGCTGCGGTAAAAATGAAGGGACGCTATACCCCCCAGGTAATTGAACAGATGGACAGCAGCTACCTCTCAGGCGGGGCCGGGGCCGGCCGAAACCTTTCAGCACTGGATACGGAGAGTTTCAAACATCAGGCCGGGGACTACCCTGCCGGAAGTACACCGGAAGAAGCGTTCGACACCCTGGTACGGTCCTGGAAACACAAGGTCAGAAACCCGAACCTGGGTGTTTACACAGAGGTTGCCAAAATCACGTTTGAAAACTTTACCCACCAGCCGGATTCTGCATATGAAGAAAATGTAAAACATTTTGACAAAGCGTTCCTGGTGATCCGGAATCAAAGCCATGCGGTCATCCATTTTAACCGGAACACGGGTTGGGACAATACCCCGTTTCTGTTTGCCCGGACATCCCAGGGATGGCGCTTTGATATGGTGAACCAGCTCAAGCATGTACGCATGTCCCGGAACCCCAAATGGGGTATTGAGGCCGGCAACTATATCTATACGACCCTTTTGAAACGGTTCCCCACATTTGGTGAGCATACCCGGGATATCCCCCTGGCTGAAAAGGATATTTACCGTATCGGTAAAGACCCGTTTATTGCACAGCAGATCCGGCATTACCAGTATCTTTTGGAAAAAGAACCTGAAAACCCA
The DNA here is from genome assembly GCA_004796375.1 of Desulfobacteraceae bacterium. Lineage (GTDB taxonomy): Bacteria > Desulfobacterota > Desulfobacteria > Desulfobacterales > Desulfobacteraceae > MADRE2. Next base: position 41,161 of record QZLA01000361.1, on the reverse strand, counting down.
AAGGGGTTGAAAACCCTTGGGCGCCTGTATGCGCTGACCGCGCACAGAAAAGCCGTCAAAACGCTGAAGAACGCGATCCGCCTGAACCCCAATGATGCGGAAAGCCATAAATACCTGTCCATTGTGCTGTTCGACGGACACCTTGAGGAAAAAGGTGCGCTCAAATACATCAACCACTATCGAAAACAGGTTCCAACCGATCCCTTTGGCGCCTCATTTGCGGGATACCTCTATTACCGCCTGAATGATCTGTCCACCGCTGAAAAACTTCTCAAACATGCCGTCTTTCTGGATCCCTCCCGCAGCTATCCCTATTGTTATCTCGCCAGGATCTATGCACAAAAGTATTCCCGATTTCTTCCTATCGATCCGAGGCGGATCAGCGCCAAGAAGAAACTTAAGGGCATGGTGCAGCTGGCACAGACCTGTGACGCCCCTCATCCCCATCGTATCAGCGCACTGCACCGGTTCCTGAAAAAGCAGAAAATTGCCCTTGACATGAAATGACACGGAGCAACAGCTTGAACACCTTCATCGTTACCCCTCTTCCATGGCGTTTTTTTCGTTTTTACTCGGCGATACTCATCTTGGCCCTCCTCCTGTGTACTCCTCTCTCCTGCTCCAATGACAGGCCGCTTCAGGAGATCCCTTTGGATATTCCGGCACAGCGTCCTGCTGTGGATGGCTACTGTTTTGATTTCATACAGAGCCTCGAACCGGGAACCATTACCCGGATCAACAACCATTACGCGCATCTGCTGAGAAAGTATTTTGATATCGACCCGGTCATTATCATTGTCCATTCACTGGGAGATCATGACATCAATGAAAAAGCTGCTGCAGTTTTCTCGGACTGGCAGATCGGCAGATCCATCCGGGGCAAAAAGGGATTACTGCTCCTGGTGGCCCGGGAAGATCAAACACTGAGGATCGAAACCGGATATGATCTGGAGCATATCTTTACCGATCTTTTTGTTGCCCGGGCAGAGAGAGAACTGCTCAAGGAGTTCTTTGAACAGGGCGTATGGGACGAAGCGTTTCTCTCCTTTCTTGAAAACCTGTCCCATCGGGTTGAAACACGGTCCGAAAAGGGTGAGGATATCAGCGGGCTTTCCTCTTCCGGAAGCGGTCCTCACTTCTCCGGTGGCGGGGGTGCAACAGCGACATTTGACTTTGCTGCAGCCCTGGATAAAACACTTCCCGAATCCAGCCATGCCCTCAAAAAATATTTTTCGGCCCAGCCCTCGCCTCTTATGGCCTATGAGCGGTATATGGAGCATTGTGCCCGGCAGATCAGGGATCGCTCGTTTGATCTGTTCTCCGATAGCACAAAAGACTTTTACCATCACTGGCACCGGGGTACCAGTGCCCAAAAACGGATGGAAGCCCAATCCTTTGATGGCCTGCCGGTGATTTCACGCATCAACGGCCAATATGCCGTGGTCATGGTCAGGCATGGCAATGATGCGGAAAAAATCATCCAAAAGAACCCCTATTTTTTCATCCGCGCAGAAAAAGGATGGCAGATCGATATCAGCACCATGGCCCACACCATGATCATGTTCAATGCCACTGGCGGATGGCATTTCATGAGTACCCACCACCCCTACATGTTTGCGTATCAGAATTTTGTCATCAAAACCAACCGGATGTATCCCTATTCAGGTCAGACGGCATTCTTAGGGATCAACTATGGAAAATGGAATGCTGATCACCTGGGATTTGAGATCATCCCTGAATTCAAGGGACCGCTCTACAAAGCCGGAGGTGCCTATCCCATGGGCGGTGACAAAATGAAAAAGGACATCCTTTTAAGCATTGACGGCATACCCATCACGCGAGCCTACCAGGATTGGAATGATCTGATGTTCCGATATCAACCAGGGGACCGGGTCAAGGTCAGGGTGTTCCGGGATAACAGGGTAAAAACGCTCAAACCTGTCCTTGAAAGGCCCATACCTTTTGGCAAATCCTTTTTTTACTCACGGACTGAGAAGGATCCGTGGTTCGGTCTGTATCTTGCGGGATCCATGCCCTATGAACGTAAGGCAGCCGGTTCCCATGACATCTCCTTTGTCGTGGATGTTCTTCCCCAAAGCCCTGCTGCCCAGGCCGGCATCCAAGCCGGAGACCTGATCCTTGACTGCTGGGACCGTTTGATAGCCCCGGTGAGAACGCGTGGGGGCAACATAAAACCCGGCCACAGCGTCAGGCTTGAGGTGATCAGAAATCTGGCGCAGCGGTTGAAAATCAGTGTGACAGCGGGCTCATTCGAACCCGGGTGCGAGGGAATCTGAGGGATTTAAACTAAAAACCCCCTGGCCGGAAACGATTCCATCCAGGGGGTTTTATAGACTATCTTGAGGACTTAATGTGTCAGCCGGGGCTAATTACATTTTAGATCCTTCTGCATGGCTCTGGAGTTTAACTTCAACTTTTTCAGTCAGAGATGCATAGTATTTTCTCAGTATAACCAGAACTTCTTCACGGCCGAAGTGATCAACAACAGGTTCGTTGTTGGACAGGGCGTGACGCAGTTTGGTACCGGACAGGATGACTCTGTCATCTTTGCCGTGCGGGCAGGTTCTCATGGAGGCCATGCCGTCACATTTGTGGCAGTAGAAAGTCCAGTCGATTTTCAGAGGTTCGGTGATCAGTGCTTTACCTTCTTCTGCCGGAGTCGGGATTTGGTCAAAAATTTCCTGAGCTTCAAACAAGGTGTAGAAGTCACCAACGCCCGCATGGTCACGACCGATGATCATTCTGTTAACACCGTAGTTCTGACGGAAAGTGGCATGGAGAAGCGCTTCTCTCGGGCCGGCATATCTCATGTCCAGCGGGTAACCGGCGTTGACAACGTGCTCGGGTACAAAGTAGCCTTGAATCAGGGTTTCGATGCATTCAATACGTACGTCTGCAGGGATGTCACCGGGTTTGAGGTTACCGATCAGGGAGTGAATCACAACGCCGTCACATACGTCCAGAGCAATTTTGCAAAGATGCTCATGGGATCTGTGCATCGGGTTTCTCAGCTGCATGGCAGCAACTGTTTTCCAGCCTTTTTCATCCATGATGGCTCTTGTTTCTGCAGGAGTTAAGTAAACGCCTTTGAATTTTTCGGGGAATTCGCCTTCGGAAAGAACCTTTACCGGACCTGCCAGGCAGAACTCTTTTCTGGCCATAACCATCTGGACGCCGGGATGATCTTCCATGGCAACTTTCCAGAATACGTCATCAGCTGATTCTTCACCATGACCTTTGTAGACTTTTTCACATTCCCATTTTTTCTCGTCTTCGGTCATTTCAAACTTTTCATCAATCTTCATGGTGGCGTAGATCTCACCATTTCTTTCCAGGGTGATTTCATCACCTACGTTGATCTCTGCGGCATCGGCTGCTGCACAGTCCAGCATTACCGGTACGGGCCAGAAAGTACCATCTGCCAGCAGGAAGTCTTCGCAAACGCCTTTCCAGTCAGCTTTGGTCATGAAACCGGCCAGCGGGCTGAACCCACCGATACCCAGCATGATCAGGTCACCTTTAACCTGGGAAGAGATCTCAATTTTTTTGAGACCTTCTGCTTTTTTCAGTTCCGCTTCAAGTTCTGCGCCGTCGAGTTTGGCACAAACGAGACCTTTTCCACCATGAGGTGCTACTAATTTAGACATATAACGTGTTCTCCTATGTTAATATTAACAACAATTGATAAATGTTTTTCCAAATCATTTATCCAAATTTCAAAATTAAAAAAATCTTGTAAGATTTAATGATGATTGAGGAATTTGTCAAGAATTTTATCATTTTATACCAAAAAATTGTGCAATCTCATCCATGGATTGAACATGGAGATGGGCATCCAGGGCCGGACTTTTAAAGGCGACAAACCATGTACCCGCTCCCTTGGCAGCCTGTTCATCATAATCCGAGTCCCCGACAAACATCACCTCGTCCGGTTCAAGATCGAACCGTTCCATGATTTTATGGAGCTGCTCGGGATGAGGTTTGGGGTGTTCGACATCCGCTGCCGTAACCACCATCTCAAAATAGGGTTCGAGTTCAAAATCCTTGAGGACCTTGGGCATGGTATTGGTGCGGTTGGTACCGATCCCCCGGATATAGCCGTGGGCATTCAATGCCATTAATAACTCGATCAGGCCGCTTTCCATTTTCATGTATTTAACAAACCGATGGTATCCCGCCTGTTTGAGATAGTCAAACACCACGGACTTATCCTCAATCCCTGGAAGCAGGTAATCAATGGCCTCCGTGACTGTGGCCTTGTGTACCTTTTCAAACTGTTCATCCGTCAACTCGGGTTGGTTGAAATGGGTCAGCACTTCATTATAATACGACCGGTTGGCTTGGGCCGTGTCAAACATGACACCGTCACAATCAAAGATGACGGCTTTTATTTTTTGTTTGTTTATCATGTCAATACCTGATGAAGTCTCAGAATTAAGATCCGGTGGTACTCTGAACAACCTCCTCGATCAGCATGGCATAGACCCGGATCTTGATCTCCGGTTTAAACTCGCTGTCCGTGGAGACCCGTATGATTTCAAAGTAACGGCCGGCTTCCTTCATCTTGTTTTTCACTTCGATCTTCCAGGTATCTTCGCCATCGGCAGGTGGAATAAGCTTGGCGTCCACATACAGATCCGAGTTCATGGAAATCTCTTTGAGGGCGAAAGGATATTTTTTAGAGGGTGTGATAGACACCACCTGTGAAAATTCTTCTTTGACCGATCCCCTGAAGGTGATGCTCTTGGGCATGATCTTGGCCACCTGCTCGACCATTCCTCTGATTTCAAAAAACATCTTGGAATTGACCGGGTCATCGGTATCGATCTGGATTCGTTTTTTAAGGATACCGCCGCCCCTGCCGTTGGTGTCCAGTTTCAGCTTTACCTTTCCTTGCCCGCCCGGGGCAATTACTTTGTCGTAATCGACAGCGGTGCAGCCTCAGCCGGGAACCACTTTTTTGATATTCAATACGGTGTCTCCCGTATTTTTGATATGGAATTCATGGAGGACATACTCACCCTCGCGGACGGTTTCAAATTCAAAGGATTTGTCCTTTAACTCTGCCACGGGTGCTGCCAGGGTCGGTATTGTCCATAGAACCATGGCAGCTGATAGAGCCAGGGAGACGATCAGTTTTTTCATATTCACCAACTTTGTTTTAAAGTTATACGTTTAATCCTGCAGTTCATGATGGCGCCAAGACATATTAACTACCGCTTTTGTACACCTCCTGAAAATCGGATTCAAGGCTTTGCTCCATGATATTTTGGTTATGTTCATCCCCAGAAAATAATGCATGATTCAGGTCATGGCAAATATTCTTTGCCAGATCAAGGGCATCACTGCCATAGACAAAATCATCTATGGAAAGGACCGGCACTGCGCCCATGAGTGAATTGGTGAGCAGCACGCAGGAAGCACCCAGCAGGTCTTCCAGGCTCAAACGGCTTCGGGTAATTTCATACCCCATGGTTTCCAGTATGGACAGGGTCTCGGACTGGGTCACCCCGGGCAGCACATGCTCCGATTCCGGAGTCTGAACACGCTTGCCGCTCACCACCATCACCGAACAGGTATTGGTTTCAGACACACTCCCGTCGGGGTTGAAAATAATGGCCTCATCCCGCCCGTTTTCCCGGGCAGATTGTCCTGCAAGATAATAGAACAGATAGTTCATAGATTTGTGATCCGCCAGGTGTGAGATTCGTTGTCTGGGACAAGACCACAGATCCAGCCCCTCTTTTTCAAGCATCTCGAGGCGGTGAACATAGGGCCGGGTCATGGCGGCCATGGATATCCCGCTGGGGTTCAGCGCTTTGTCTTCAAACACCATGAGCTTGACCATGCAACTGTTTGAGGCCAGGTGATTCTCCCTGAGCAGCTGATCGATAATCGTATCCCAGGACATTTTTGGCAGGATATTGTCAAACAGCGTCTCCCAGGAGCGGGTCATCCGGGTGATGTGATGATCCAGCCTTACCGGCCGGCCGTTTTCCACGCGAATGGTTTCAAAGATCCCGGCCCCGTATTGGAATCCGGTGCTCCCTATCGGGATCAGTGCGTCATGGTCCGGGCATATTTTCCCGTTCAACCATACTTTGGACCTGGGTGTGGGGTGCACTGCTTCATGGGCACCTGTCAGGGTGTCCATTATGGTTTTTCCCTTATCCAGTGTTTCCTGATATTCCTTTTCAGGGTCGGAATCATAGACAATGCCCCCGCCTACGGAAAAACAGATGCTCTGGTTAAACACCGTGGCCGTGCGGATGGCAATGGACAGATCCAGGGTATCGTGAAAACTGATATAACCGATGGAACCGGTGTATACATGACGCCTCACCGGTTCAAGTTCGTCAATGATCTCCATGGACCTGATCTTGGGGCAGCCGGTGATGGATCCCCCTGGAAAGGTGGCTTTGATAATATCCATCGGGGTGGTACCGGAACGCAGTTCACCCTCGACCACAGACACCAGGTGGAACACATTGTCGTAGGGTTCAAGACGCTTGTGCTCCCGGACAATGACAGAATCATGGCGGGTCACCCGGGACAGGTCATTGCGCATCAGGTCCACGATCATGGTCAGTTCGGCGTCATCCTTGACACTTGCACTCAATATCTTTGCCCGTTCCTGGTCCTCTGATGCATCCCTTCCCCTGGCCAGGGTACCTTTGATGGGGCGGGTTTCGATATAGTTCCCCTCCCGTTTGATAAATCTTTCCGGGGATGTAGACACAATGGTGTGGCTGCCGGCATGAACATAGGCGAAGAATGGGGCCGGATTCTGCTTGAACAGATTAACAAACAAGGTAAACGGATCCCCTTTAAACCCTGACCTGAACTGCTGGGACAGGTTGGCCTGATAGATATCTCCGGCCTTGAGATAGGCAATGATCCGCCGGACCGCCTCAAGGTACTGCGGTTTGGTAAAACTCGACGAGAATCCTTCCCGGTCAATGGCATAGGTGCCGGGGTCATTGATCCCATCATCCCCATGCACCGGCTCGGACAGCTTTTGCCTCAGCCATTCCAGTTTTGATTCAATGTAAGCGTTGCGGTCTTGTGAGGGTTCATCAGGTCTGCCCAGAATGGGTATGAACAATGAAAGGGGGTGATGATCCCTGTGCCTGTCCTGAATGATGATCATGGACGGCGCATACAGGCAGATATCGGGCAACCCGGAATCCATACAGGTCTGGGGAAGCACTTCGATGTCATCCTTGAGATCATAGGAGAAATAACCGAACAGGCCGGCACATACGGGTCCCCATTGGCTCAATTGGACCTTTGCGTCAAGCGCGTAACGGGAGATGATCCGGTCAATCAGACTGAATGGATCGGTATCGAACTCATGGGTGTGACCGAAACAGCTGACCTCAAACCGGTTATTCCGCCCCTGGACAACAAGCCACGGATCAATGGCCAGGATATTGTACCGGGCACAGTCGAGATCCGTGCCGCTCATTAAAACGACCGTACCGGTATCTGCGGCAAATTGCCGGGCAATCTCTTCAAAGGATCTGCCTTTTGGCAGATCCTCTTTATGGATAAAATTTAAACAGGGTAAACCGTCTATAAATCCATTCATCTCAAAAATGGGTTCATTGACTTTTCACGTCCAATGGTTGTCTGGGGCCCGTGGCCTGGATAAACAACGGTCTGATCGTCAAGGTTCAACAACCGGGTTTTAATGCTCGAAATCAAGGTGTCATAATCGCCACCCGGCAGGTCGGTCCTGCCGATGGATCCGGCAAACAGGGTATCCCCCACGATGAGAATTCCATCCGTATACAGGCATATCCCACCCAGGGAATGCCCCGGTGTATGAATCACTTCCAGTGTGTGGTTGCCAAAGGTCAGCTTCTGCCCGTCCGAAAGCATGATATCCGCCTCCGGAGAATTCTCCGCCGTCAGCCCGAACATCCGTGCCGAGTGGCTCAGTTCATTGAGCATGGGGGCGTCGTCCGGATGGATGGCCAGTTCGGCACCGGTAGCATCCTTCATCCGCTTATTGGCACCCACATGATCAAAATGCCCATGGGTGTTGATGATATATTTTACCTTAAGACTGGATTCGGCCAAGGTCATCAGTATTCGGTCCGCATCTTCTCCCGGATCGATCACCACCGCTTCTTTAGTATCTTCGCACCCGAGTATGTAGCAGTTTGCCATGATGGGCCCGACTTCAAGTCTTTTTATAATCAAGTCCGCCTCCTTAAGCACTTTTAATAGAATCGATGTTTTCCAGGTTGTGAATCCGGTCCAGCACCCCATTGATAAATTTGCCGGAATCTCTTGTCCCGAACTTTTTACCGATATCAACCGCCTCGTTGATCGACACGCTGGCCGGAATATCCTTATGCTCCAAAAACTCCAGGGTGGCAATCCGCATAATGTTTCGATCCACGGCGGGCATCCTGGATATTTTCCAGTTTCTGGAGTATTTTTCAAGCAGCGCGTCAATTTTAGACCGATGGGTCATCACCCCGTTCACCAGGTCCAGGAAAAAGGGTTTGACCTCTGGAATCAGCTGTTCATCAAAGTTGATACAGAACTGCTCCAGCATCTCCTGAACATCCTTTTCCTCTGCGTCAAAGTAGAACAGGGCCTGCATTGCCAGCTCCCTGGCTTGCCTGCGAATTCCCATTTAATTCATAATCCTTCGTTTGATCATTCTAACCGATTAGTCAGCTCTAACTGGACCGGCGGTTATATCTGATCAGATAAATTCGCCATTTCAATGGCTGCCATGGCCGCATCAAACCCTTTGTTGCCCGCCTTTGTTCCTGCCCGCTCAATGGCCTGTTCAATGGTATCGGTGGTCAACACTCCGAAGATTACCGGAAGGCCGGATTCCAAGCTGACACTGGCGATCCCCTTGGACACCTCTGCACACACGTAATCATAGTGTGTTGTGGCACCCCGGATCACAGCACCCAGGCAGATAACGGCATCATATTTTTTGGACACCGCCATTTTCTGGGCAGCCAGGGGGATTTCAAATGCACCGGGCACTTTTACAATGGCGATATCTTTGTCATCCGCACCGCTTCGGGTCAGTGCATCCAATGCACCCCCCACCAATTTTTCCGTAATAAAATCATTAAATCTTCCGGCAATGATTCCAAACTTTTTTCCCTGGGCCTGCAGGCTTGCTTCAATGACAGTCGGCATAATTTGTGGATCCTTATCTAGTATTTTATTCTTCAGTCAGTTTAAGGGTATGTCCCATTTTAAGCTGCTTGCATTTCAAGTAGCATTCATTGTGACAATTGGCTTCCACTTCAATGGGAACCTGTTCGGTGATACTCAGCCCATACCCTTCAAGGCCGACCATCTTTTTTGGATTATTGGTCATCAACCGCATTTTCCGTACACCAAGGTCCACAAGCATCTGGGCACCGATCCCGTAATCCCTCATGTCGGCATCAAACCCGAGCTTTTCATTGGCTTCGACCGTATCATATCCCTGGCGCTGCAGTTCATACGCTTTGAGCTTATTGACCAGACCGATCCCACGGCCCTCCTGGCGCAGGTAGAGCAGCACGCCGTTGCCGTGCTCTTCCATCATCTCCAGGGCCTTGTGAAGCTGGTCCTGGCAGTCACAGCGCTGGGAGCCGAAAATGTCGCCGGTCATGCATTCGGAATGTACCCGGACCAGGACATCCTGTTCAGGATCGATCTCACCCTTAACCATGGCGATGTGGGTCAGGTTGTCCAGGTCATTTTCATAGGCAATGATCTTGAAATCCCCTCCCGATCTAATCGGGATCATGGTTTCGGCAGCACGGCGGACAAAGGATTCTTTCTTAAGCCGGTATTCCACCAGATCGGCAATGGTGCAGACGCCAATACCGTGTTCTTCACTGAATTTCAGCAGGGACGGCATCCTGGCCATGGTGCCGTCGTCATCCATGATCTCACAGATCACACCGGCCGGTTTCAGTCCGGCAAGCCTGGACAGGTCCACCGAGCCTTCGGTCTGGCCGATGCGTACCATGACGCCGCCTTTTCGTGCCCGCAAGGGAAAAATGTGGCCGGGGCGGGCCAGGTCCTGGGGTTTGGCATTTTCTGCCACTGCCGTAAGGATGGTGGTCGCGCGGTCTGCTGCGGAGATCCCCGTGGTCACGCCGGAGCGGGCTTCAATAGATACGGTGAATCCGGTTTCATACTGGGAGGTGTTATTGTCCACCATCAGCGGCAGCTGCAGCCGGTCCACAATGTCGGAATCCAGGGAGAGGCAGATCAGCCCCCGACCATATTTGGCCATGAAGTTGATGGCTTCCGGAGTGACCAGTTCTGCAGCCATGGTCAGATCCCCTTCATTCTCCCGGTCTTCATCATCCACCAGGATGACCATTTTCCCGTTTTTAATATCTTCAATTGCCTGTTCGATGGTTATGTGCGGCATGAGTCCTTCCTTAAAGTTTACAAAAATCCATTTCTGGCTAAGAGATCCAGACTGATATCTGATTTTCTGGGTTGAGCGTCCTGTTCAATGCCCATGCTTTTACCGAGCATCTTTTTTATATATTTTCCGATCATATCGGTTTCGATATTTACTTCATCACCAACAGACTTCTGTCCGATGGTCGTAATCTGTGCGGTATGGGGAATGATACTGACTTCAAAATCATTGTCGGAACACCGGTTGATGGTGAGGCTGATCCCGTCAATGGCCACCGATCCCTTTTCAATCATGTCAGAGGCAAGGGTATGACCCACTGCTACCGATATGATCACTGCATTGCTTCTTTTCTGAATAGCGGTGATGGTGCCGGTACCATCAATGTGGCCGGATACCAGGTGTCCGTCCAGTCGGTCCGACAGGCGAAGTGCCCGTTCAATATTTACCCGGCTGCCGGCCCGGGCCTGCTTGAATGTTGTCCGGTCAACGGTTTCCGGTGCCATGTCCACTGTGAATTCATGTTTACTCAGACGCACAGCAGTCAGGCAGGCACCGTTCACTGCAATGGAATCTCCGATCCGTGTTGCAGACAGATCCAGATCCGTGGCAATGGTCAACACCCGGCCCTCCTGGTTGGATTCAATCTGCCGTATGGTACCGAAGCTCTCTATGATCCCTGTAAACACCTTTTCCACTCCATCAGCGGTTTATGTACCCCTGGATAAGAATATCCCGGTCAAACATCCTGACCTCTACATCATCAAGCTCAAACGCATCCTTCATCAACTCAGGTCCCTTACCCCTGCACACCGGAATACCGTCATCGCCCCCAAGAATCTTCGGGGCGGTGTAAAACATGACCTTGTTGACAATACCCGCTTTAAGGACAGAGTAGATCACCTCTCCCCCACCCTCGATCAGCAGGCTTTGGATGCCAATCTCACCTAACTTAATCATCACCTGGTTTAAATCAAGGCCACTCCCGGCTAAAGGTGCGTGAATCACACGAGCGCCCATTCTGGTAAGCCGTTCTTGTTTTTGGGGATCTGCATCAGGACCTGCAACCAGGATCGTGGGAGATTGGGATTCAAGTGTGAGCACCCTGGCCCCTTCATCAATACTCAGATGGGTATCCAGAATAATCCGGGCCGGGTCCCGGCTGGTCTCTCCGTCCCTTCTGGCGGTCAAAGAGGGGTCATCTGCATGAAGGGTTCCGGATCCGATCAGGATACCATCCACCTCATGCCGGACCTGGTGGACATGGCGCCGAGCGGCACTGCCGGTCACCCAGCGGGAATCCCCGGTGGATGCTGCGATGCGGCCATCCAACGTCGCGGCGCACTTTAAAATGACAAACGGCGTTTGTTCATGGTTCACATACCAGATGAACGCTTCGATCAAGGTCCTGCATTCCTTCTCAAGAACACCTGATACCACCTCAATGCCCCTGTTGCGCAAAAAAGCAATCCCGCCGCCGGCTACAAACGGATTGGGGTCTTCACAGCCGACCACCACTTTTTCAATGCCGGCATCCCGTATCTTATGGGTACAGGGCGGGGTCTTCCCGAAATGATTGCAGGGTTCAAGTGTGACATAGATGGTTGCCCCCCGTGCGTGTTCTTTGGCATCATCAATGGCGTTGACTTCGGCATGGGCAAGGCCGGGGCCTTTATGCCAGCCTTTTCCGACGACCTGACCATCCTTTACCACGACCGCGCCGACGCAGGGGTTTGGAGAGGTGTACCCCGCCCCTTTTTGCGCCAGCAAAACGGCTTGCTGCATATATTTTTCGTCATTCATTATACAGGTCCGGTCTGGGGGTCAGAATCGGAGGGTGGACAATCTTTGGGAATCAGGCGTTTGAGTTCCTGAATGAAATCATCTACATCCTTGAACTCCCTGTAAACGGATGCAAATCGGACATAGGCCACATCATCGATGGACTTGAGTGCTTCGATCACTTTTTCGCCCACCACGTTGGAGGGAATTTCACTGTCGGTCTGCTCCCGAAGGTCGCGTTCGATACCGTCCACAATATCAAGAATCTGGTGGATACTGATCGCTCGCTTCTCACAAGCCTTTTTTATACCGCTGAGCACTTTCTCACGGTTGAACTCTTCCCTGCGGTTATCCTTTTTGACAATCATCACCGGGGTCATCTCCACCCGCTCATAGGTGGTGAATCGCTTTGCACAGGACTGGCATTCCCTGCGCCGTCGAACCTCCAGTTCGATTTTGCCCGGACGTGAATCAACAACCCTTGTGTTTAATACACCGCAATATGGGCATTTCATATCTGCCTCCTGGATTAAAAATCCAGTTTTATAAGCTCAACTCCTGATTCGCCAAACATCTGGACGGTCATGAGATCGTCATATCCTTCCTGAAAGTATACGGTGGTAATACCGGCATTGATTATCATTTTCGCACAGATGGAGCAGGGCTGATTGGTACAGTACAAGGCCGATCCGGCCACCGGGATCCCGTGGTATGCGGCCTGGATAATGGCGTTCTGCTCGGCATGGACCCCCCGGCACAGTTCGTGCTTTTCTCCTGACGGGACATTGAGCTGTTCCCTCAGGCACCCGGTGATCCGGCAATGGGTAATGTCTGCAGGGGCACCGTTATACCCGGAGCACAGGATCCGTTTGTCTTTAACCAGTACCGCGCCGACCTTTCTGCGGGTACAGGTGGCCCGCTGGGCGACAAGGTTGGTAATTCCCATAAAGTATTCGTGCCAGGAAGGCCTGTCTGTCACCTGGTCGCCACTCATCAAAGGATCCCCTTATAAAGGGGAAACTGTGTGCACAGGTCTTTGACACTGCTTGCCGCGGCATCGATATTGGCCTCATCGTCGAGAACGTCGCAGATCAGACCGGCCATGGCCTTGCTGGCTGATTCATCCATGCCTCTTGATGTCACCAGGGGCAGCCCGATCCGGATCCCGCTGGTGATGAAAGGTCCGCGTTTCTCATTGGGTACGGTATTTTTATTCACAGTGATGCCGGCTTGCCCAAGTCTCTCTTCCGCATCTTTTCCCGAGAGTTCACTCTGGGTAAAATCTACCAGGACCAGGTGGTTGTCCGTGCCATCTGAAATCAGCTTATACCCTCTCCCCATCATGGTCTCGGCCAGAACGGCTGCATTTTTCACCACCTGTTTCTGGTATTCTGTAAAGTCTGCAGAAGCCGCTTCTTTAAAGGCAACGGCCTTGGCTGCAATCACATGCATCAGGGGCCCGCCCTGGATGCCCGGGAAGATCTGGGACCCGATTTTTTTGGAAAATTCCGCTGTGGAGAGGATCAGCCCGCCCCTTGGCCCGCGAAGGGTTTTATGGGTGGTGGAGGTCACGACATCGGCATGGGGAATAGGAGAGGGATGAACGCCCGCTGCAACAAGGCCTGCAATATGGGCCATATCGACCATAAGCAGGGCGCCAACGGATTTGGCAATGTCGGAAAACCCCTTGAAATCAATTATCCGGGGATAGGCACTGGCCCCTGCGACAATCAGTTTGGGCTGATGTGTTTTGGCCAGATCCTCTACCTGGTTCAGATCAATGGTCTGGGTATCTTCGGATAATCCATAATGGATAAAATCATAAAGTTTACCGGAAAAACTCACCGGGCTGCCGTGGGTCAGGTGTCCGCCATGGGACAGGTCCATGCCCAGCACCGTGTCTCCGGGATTCAGCAGCGCAAAATAAACCCCCATATTGGCCTGGGAACCGGAATGGGGTTGTACATTGACATACTCCGCATTAAACAGCTTCTGTGCCCGCTCAACCGCCAGATTCTCCGCCTGATCCACAAACTGGCACCCGCCGTAGTAGCGTTTTGCAGGATATCCTTCTGCATATTTATTGGTCAGAATGGAACCTTGAATCTCCATCACAGCAGGACTCACGACATTCTCCGAAGCGATCAGATTCAGTTCGTATTCCTGTCGTTCAGATTCACGCTCAATAATCGAGGCAATCTCAGCATCTGTTTTGTCAATATACGCCATATTTATGATCCTTTTGAGTAATACGCCAAACGGTTTTGATTCGGCTCTCAGTTTCAGGGCTCAAGACATGCTTCGCCCACACAAACGTCACCGATCCGCGGGAATGTTATTCGTCCAGGGACGCGATGCGGTCCTGGTGCCTTCCACCTTCAAACGGTGTGGCCAGCCAGGTATCCACCAGCTCATAGGCCAGAATGTCACCGATAATCCTGCCGCCCAGAACCAGAATATTTGAATCATTGTGCAGACGGCTCATCTTGGCTGAAAAAAGATCTGAACATAATGCGGCCCTGACACCTTTGAACCGGTTGGCTGCCATGGACATCCCCAGACCGGAACCGCAAAGCAGTATTCCTTTTGGGAACTCGCCCTTGGATACGGCATTGGCCACCTTTTTACCGTAATCGGCATAATTCACCGATTCGATACCGAATGTTCCGGCATCTTCAACGGCATATCCTTTTTCTGAAAGGTGGGACTTTATCTTTTCCTTGAGTTCATAGGCGGCATGGTCACTGCCGATGATGATGGATTGACCCATTCCAAACCCTTTTTAAAGATGGTTGTCTATGGTTAAGATTTACCCTTGATGTAATCGATGGCATCCTGAACAGTTACCAGTTGCTCGGCATCATCTTCATCGATTTCGATTTCAAAGACCTCTTCCATGGTCATGATCAGCTCAACGATCTTCAGGGAATCCGCACCGAGATCTTCAATTAACGACGCTTGTGGTACCACATCTTCAATATCGATATCATCGATCTTTTCAGCGATCACTTTTCTGACTTTAGCTTCAACAGTCATGATTTAGTCAATCTCCCTTGAACCTGGATTCTACTCGTCCTCGTCCTCTTTCCCTATAACCTGTCTTCCGTTGTATACACCACATTCAGGGCATGCTGTATGGGCCAGTTTGGCTTCCTGGCATTCCGGACATGTGGTAATGGTGGGAACAGCAACAGACTGGTGGGTGCGTCTTTTTCTTCCGCGGGTTTTTGAACTTTTCTGCTTGGGTACTGCCATGTTTTTCTCCTAACTATTATATTTTATTTCAAATCCTTTAAGCATTTACATAGAATTAAAAACAAACCTATTTACCCTAAATTTGATAAAGTGTCAAGGAAATTGGTGTTTTATCTTGCACTCCGGCAGTAGGCTTACCGGTTGAAACTCCCGGGCAGCAGGGGATACCATCGCCGGATCAATAGGTGTTTACATCCTTTCACTATTCTGGTAATCACCATGAAAAGATCCTTTTTTTTCCTTGATCAATATCCTTCAGCAATCGCTGAACTTTACAGGAGGAAATACGATGTGCACGTTACGACAAATCATCAAGGTTGTTTGGCTGTTATTTGTATGCGGTATGATCATGTATGCCGCCCTTCCCTCAAACGCCCTGGCCCTGTTCGGCAAGAAGATCGACAGTTTTACCGCCGATCAGGTGGACATCAATCCCTCGGGCAAGGTGATCAGCACATCGACGCTGTATATCACCCCGGACAAACTCCGGATCGACGGCATGCCCGGCGGTGCACAAGAGGGTATCCCCGAGCAGGACATATCCATGTTCATGTTCAAAAAGAAAAACCAATACTATATCTATAATCATACTAAAAAACTGTTCCACCAGTCTGTCCTGGATGAGGAACAGATGAACCAGCAGTTGAAGAATTTTCAGGACGCCGAGACCCAGGAGGTGATCGGCAAGGAGAAGGTCTCGGGTTATAAGTGCACGGTCAAACGGGTCACCACTGCATTTACCATGATGGGGATGACCACGACGACCACCATGACCGTGTGGCAGAGTGACCAGTTTGAGATGCCGCTTCGAACCCGAATGGAAAACGGGAGCATTACCGAAATTCGCAATATTAAAAAAGGGGCTCCCAAAAAGAAGGTGTTTAAACTGCCCAAAGGGTATCAAGAAGTCGGCATGATGCAGGTCATGGGGATGGACTTTGGCAGTTTCCAGCCCGGCAGTTCCCAAGGCCATGATACTCAGGGTATTGATTCTGATGCCGCGGCCGGAATTCAGCCGCCGGGCAATTTCGGACAGCAGGACAGTGCCCAGAATATGGACCTGAACCAGATGATGGAAGCCGTACAGCAGGCCATGGGCGATATGGACCCCGAGCAGGCGGCCCAAATGCAGCAGGCCATGCAACAGGCCATGAATATGGCCGGGCAGATCAAAGAGGGTCCGGGTGCGGCTGACGGCTTGTGGCAATTGATTCCCAAACGGCCCAAGGATAAAATCGTCTCAGAAACCTACACCCCCAACACCTATCATGTGACCATGGGTACCCAATCCAGCCTGGACCAGGTATTTTCATTTTATGAAAAAAAATTGATTCCCAAAGGGTGGCAGGATGGCGGTCGGTTTACCCAGGGCGGGTCAGGGCATTTCATGCTGACCCGGACCACCCGGCAGGTGATGATCTCTTCGACCGGGGACCCGGGCACAGGCGGCGGGTATAAATTGTTCTACAATATCCAGATGACCGGTCCCGATATCTGATCAACCCCATGGCGGTTTTCGAATACAGGGCCTTTGATAAACGGGCCAGGAAGATCAGCGGCATGATCGATGCCGAGACCCTGAATGCAGCACAGAATAAGCTTCGCCAACAGGAGATCTTCCCCATCTCACTGACCCGTGTGGCGCCGGAAAAAAGCACAGGTGCAAACGGTTTTGGAGCTCTATTCAATAGAATCCTCCTGTTTTCCTCCATCAAACCCGCGGAAACGGCCATGTTCACCCGTCAGTTGTCCACCCTGCTGGCGGCCGGGTTCCCCTTGGCCGGTGCCGTATCAACCCTGGCGTCCCAGACCCGGCGCAATGCACTAAAACGGATCTTGTCCCAGCTAAAGGACGCCATTGAAGAGGGAAACAGTTTTGCCGAAGCCCTGGCGCTGTTTCCCCACGTGTTTTCTCCTGTCTATATCAATATGGTCCGGGCGGGTGAGTCATCCGGGACCCTTGAGGTGGTCCTGGAACGGCTGGCTGATTTTGCCGAAAAAAGAGAGAGCAACAAAAAAAAGATCCAGGCCGCGCTGGCCTATCCCTTTATCATGGCTATTATCGGTTTTGCGGTACTCCTGATCCTCCTGGTCTATATCGTTCCAAAAATCATCGAGATTTTTACCGGAATGAACCAGGATCTCCCCTTGCCGACCCAGATACTGGTCAATGTCAGCAGCTTTGCCCAATCATACTGGTGGGGGGTTCTTCCGGCCCCCTTTCTGATCATGGCCCTGGTAACCCTCATCCGGAAAACCGACCAGGGCGGGCGACTGATTGACCGGTTCATCCTTTTCCTGCCCATATTCGGGCCGCTGCTGCGAAAAATCATTGCCGCAAGAATTTCCAGAACCCTGGGGTCTTTGCTGGAAAACGGTGTCCCCATGTTAACCGCCCTTCAGATCACCCGGACAATCTCAGGGAACCGCGTCATCTCCGATCTTCTGGCGTCAGCAGCCCTGCATGTCGAACAGGGCGGGGAGCTGGGAAAAACCCTGTCCCAAAGCCGGGCATTCCCGCAGCTTGCCGGTCAGATGATCACCGTTGGTGAAACCAGTGGAGAGCTTGAAAACATGCTGGAAAAATCAGCCGAACTGTTTGAACGGGACATTGAAACCACCATATCCACGGCCATGTCCCTGGTGGAACCGGTGATCATCCTCATCATGGGCGCCGTCGTGCTGTTTATCGTCCTGTCCATCTTTCTGCCGATTCTGGAAATCAACCAGCTGATCCGCTAATTTGAAACCAACAGTCAGAAGTTCAGAGAAAAAGACACCCCAACCCCTTTTTCACTCATATCCACAGCAGGTGTCAGATCAATATACCGATCGAATATTCTCACCCGGACCTCCCGGTTGTGCTTGTGGGCCGCCGACACCGCACCGTAAATATTGCCGGCGTAAAACCCGGTTTCAACGATGGCCAGAACACCTGCCAGAGGGTCATTTGAATCTTCATGGGCCTTAACGGCCGCAAGGATGAGGCCCGCATTGAGACAGAATGTCATAAAGGCATCATGGTACCGTTCGCAATACAGGTATCCCAGGCCAGGTATCACGGAAAGCACGCCGGACAGGCGCGGGTCTTTTTCACTTGCCTGTTCCGCCTCGCGGATCACAGCCAGCAGCCTGTCTTTCTCATAAACCTGAGGATTCGCCTCGGATATCTGTTCCAGGTAATGACCGGCCTGATCAAGTGCGCCGGGAACCATGTTCCGGGCCTGTATCAAGGACAGTCGTGCCAGCCCGGCATGGACCCGGTCCAGGGTATCCCTGTCCGGAAACAGGGTTTTGGTATTTTGATAAACGATCCCGGCATAATCTGATTTGTTCAGACGAATAAAACACTCGGCCTGCATAAAACAGGCTTCACGGGTCAATTGCTCATCCTGGTGAGCCAGGATCATGTCGTTGAAACCACGGGCTGCTTCATGATACTTCCCCAGGTGATACAGGGCCATGGCGATTTTAAACCGGACCTCATTTTCTTTGGAATGGCTGGGAAAAAAGTGGATAAACCGCTTGAACTCCACAACAGCCGTTTCATAATCTTTATTTTCATAACATGACTCGGCATATTCATGCTGCATATCTGCAGTGATGACCAGTGATGACCCATCACCCGCAGCAGGAGAACAGAACACTGTTCCCCAGATCAGACAAAACAGGCTGAACAAAGGGAACAAAGAGAACCGGCAAAAATGGATTTGAAAAAGGTTAATTCTGTATGTCATCCCCTGGCTCCCCTGGCGTGAACCACCAAAAATCATTGGCCTCCACCGGATCATAAACCAAAACCCGATCACCTGTTAGCACATGGGGAGACCGATTCACTTCGTCCCGTCCGCACCGGACCAGGCGGTCACAGGTCATGACCCATCCTATCACAGGACCGTGTTTCTGAAAGGCCTTACGGGCGTACTCGGAACAGGACGGGGACATGACGCAGCGATGCCCATCGGTGACCGAGATGTGATCCCGGTATAACCGAAACAGCAAAGAAGTTCCTGATGACACTGTTTCTCCATCCGCCCCGCCGGCCGTTAATGGCGGCGGACAAACCGCCAGCAACAGGGCAATCGCCACCAGCCACGGGATAGAGATCATTCGCAACTTACTCCCGGGTAACACGCAGCACCTCATCAATGGATGTATGATGACCAAGCACCTTTTCCAGCCCATCCTGCCTTAATGTGATCATGCCCTTGGCCGTTGCCCGCTCTTTGATCTGGTTGGCATCTGAGGTTTCCAGCACCAGTGATCTGAGTTCATCATCCATGGTCATAATTTCAAATATCGCCTGGCGCCCGGTATACCCGGTGTGGAAACAGTGTTCACATCCTTTAGGCGCAAATATGATCTGGTCTTCCAACCGGTCGGTGTCACCGTTAAACATCTTGAGATCAGACGATTTAATTGTGGTTTCCTGCTTGCAGTTCTCACACAGGACCCTCACCAGCCGCTGGGCAATGACCGTGTTGACCGATGACGAGATCAAATAGGGCTCAACACCCAGGTCTGCCAGTCTTGTAACGGCTCCGGCGGAGTCATTGGTATGCAGGGTGGAAAACACCAGGTGCCCGGTCAATGCCGACTGGATGGCGATTTCTGCGGTTTCCACATCCCGTATCTCTCCCACCAGCACCACATCCGGATCCTGGCGGACGATAGACCGCAACCCCTTTGCAAAGGTCACGCCCTTCCGGGCATTGACCTGGATCTGGCCAATGCCTTTGAGGTGGTATTCCACGGGATCCTCTATCGTGATGATATTCTTGTCCGGATCATTGATACGTGATAGTGCCGCGTACAGGGTGGTGGTCTTTCCGCTGCCGGTCGGGCCGGTCACCAGGACGATGCCGCTGTTCTGCCGGATGATCCCGTCGATTTTGGAATAGATCTCATGTGACAGCCCGAGTTCATCCAGTGCCAGAAAGTAACCGGACTTGTTCAGCAGCCGCATGACCAGCCGCTCACCATGGGTGGTCGGCACGGTGGATACCCGTATATCCACCTCATGATCACCGATGCGGACCTGGGCCCGGCCGTCCTGGGGAACTCGTTTTTCTGCAATATTCATCCTGGACATCACTTTGACCCTTGAAATCAGGGAGGCTTGAACCGATTTGGGCGGATTGAGCATTTCGTAGAGGATCCCGTCGATGCGGTAACGCACCTTGATTTCATCCTGGAACGGCTCGATATGGATATCGCTGGCACCGGCTTTGACCGCCTGTGAGATCATGTGGTTCACGAGCCGGATCACCGGAGCATCGGCTGTATCATCCAGAAGATCGGCCGTATGTTCGATGTCCTCGATCACCAGTGCCCCGTTATCTTCCATGTCTTCGACCAGTTTCTGGGCACTTTCACCCTGGTTGTCGTACAAGGTGTTGATCAGGGAAAGGATCAGATTTTTCCGTGCCAGGACCAGGGTATATGCGTCCAGGCCCAGGATCGTTGCCACATCATCCACCCCGTTCAGGCGGCTTGGATCGTGAACGGCAATGACCGGGGGGGCATCTTGCCTGAGCAATGGTGCAATACGGTATGTTTTGAGAAAATTGCGGGAAATCTGAGGTGTCCAGTCATCCCGGAATGAGCCCAAAACCGGCTCCTTGAGCGGATCCAGCCCATAGAGTTGACCCAAGACCGTCAACACCTGGATTTCAGACACCAGCCGGGTATCACATGCACGGTCCACGACATTGAATTCTAACCGCTCCGGACCGGCTTGAACAGCCCGTTGAAGTTTAGCGGTATCCTCGGGGGATAGTGCTGTCTGCCGCGCCAGGCTCTGTATGAACTGATCCCTCATGATATCGATTTACCTATCTATTCCACTGGGTTTTCAGCAGGTTCTCCGTCCTCTTCATACAGTCGGATCGCCCCTTTTTTGATGGAATGGATCTCCTTTTGCTTTTCATTATAAATTGCGCCGGCCTCCTTTGGCGTCTGCAGCACCCTTGGGGTTAGAAACACGTACAGGTTGGTCCGCTCACCGCCCTTGGACTCGTTTTTGAAGGCATAACCCATCAACGGCACATCACCCAGGCAGGGTACCTTGCTGACCGTACGGGTCAAACTTTCATCGATCAGCCCGCCGATGACGACTGAACTGCCGTCTTCCACAATGATGGTGGTTTCAATTTCACGCTTCAGTGTGGTCGGCCGGTCCGGGTTGTTCTGGTTGACCGTATCCAGCTTGGTGACTTTCTGGTGAACATCCAGGCGCACCAGCCGGTCCTTGGAAATATGCGGGGTAATCTTCAGGCTGATCCCCACATCCTTATATTCGAATGAATTATAGGTCTCCGTACCGGATTCTGCGGCTGAACGGGTCTGAAACGGGACATTCTTACCCACGGTGATGCTGGCCTCTTCATTTTCCGTGGTCAGGATCTGCGGTGTAGACAGGATATGCACATCCTTGTCGCTTTGATAGGCCTGAACCACGGCCTGGAGTGACGGGAAGGTCACACCGCCGATGGTCAGATTCCGGCCGAGAACCCCCACGGAGAACCCCTTGGGATAGTTTCCGCCGCCTGCGCCGGCCAGGTTGGTATAACCGCTATCACCGGTACCGCCGAACCCTGCAAAACCGACTCCCTTGTCATTGTCAAAGGCTTCACCCACTTTCCATTCCGTACCGATATTCAATCCCCGGTCCGCATTCACCTCCATGATCAGGCACTCGATATATACCATGGCTCTCGGGATATCCAGTTTGCCGATCACCTCTTCAAGAACCGGGTAATCCTCCTTGTCTGCCATGATGATCAGGCTGTTGGTGGATTTGTCCGCAGTCACTTTGACCTTTTGGGACAACAGCGGTGCCTTGGCCTTGCCCGTTTCCTTTTTGATGTCCATGGCGGGAATGGCCTGGAGAACCTTGACCAGGGATTCTGCATCAGCATGCTCAAGATAAAAGACCCGGATCCGCTCCTCCCCTTTGGGCACTTCCTGATCCAGAAGGTCAATCAGCCGGACAATACGATCGGTCTCCAGTTTGCTGGCTAAAAGGATGATGGTGTTGGTCCTTTCATCTGCAACCAGGTTCACCATCATATTGGCAGTGGCCCTGCCCTTTTTATCCCTGAGCCGGGCGGTAAACACAGACGTGAGGTTCTTTGCAAGCTTGCCTGCATCTGCATGTCTGACCGGAACCACTGTTATTTTCTTTCCGATGTTTTTAATATCGATCACTTCAATGATCCTGACCAGGCGCTCAATACTGGACAAGGGTGCCGTAATAACCAGCATGTTGGTATCCCGGTATGACAGCAGGACACTGCCTTTGGGAACCAGGGGAGAAAGAAGTGTTTTCAGTTCATCTGACCGTGCATATTCCAGGGGTACAATCCGTGTGGCCATCCTGTCAGAGCCCGATGGTTCAAGGGCTTGAGGATCTTTCACCACGCCAGTATCGACAAATTCCGACTTGGCTTTTGCTGCAGGAACAATTTTAATGACATGACCCGAAGGCACTGTGGAAAACCCGTGAATATCCAGAACTGATTCAAATACCTTATATGCCTCCGTTGCCGTAAGCTTACCCGGAGAGATGATCGTCACCTTTCCCTTGATGCGGTTGTCCACCACAAAGTTCTTGCCGGTCAGCTGGCTGATAAACTTGATAAATACAGAAATATCCACATTGTCAAAATTGATGGCCACCTTTTCAGGTGGACTGCCCTCTGCCCGGCTGCACGGGATGTCTGTCAATACGGCAGATCCCATGATCAGCCAGACGGCGATGGCGGTATTCACTGCTCTATGGATATGGACCATTCCTGTCTCCTTTGATATTCAGGTCTTATTCCGAATAGGTATTCATGTTGTCCAACGGACGGCTGACATGGTAAATCAGTTCCGTATCAGCCCCTTTCCTGGAGATCAGCACCGTGGTTGTCTCGGCATCTTCAAGGTCTTTATAAATCCTGGCGGCATCCTCCTCGACAGTTGCGGGCATGCCGTTGATCTCCCGGATGATATCCCCGTTCTTAAAGCCCATGGTTTTAAACACAGAGCCCGGCCGGATGCCGTAGATCAACAGACCGTCTGCCATACCATCCGTTATATGGGGTTTGATTCTGACCTTCCGCATCTGCTTGGGCAGATCCTCGAGTGCCCGGTTCAGCAAGGCTTCCTTGATCTCGATATTCTCGGTTCCCACCGATGCCGCAACCGGTTGGTGCGCCTCTCTTTCCCCTGCCGGTAAGGTTTCCATTTCAAGGACATGGGTCCCGCCATCGATATCCAGGACGACACGGTGTGTGGTGATGGCCGTGACCCGTGCCTGCCGGATCAGATCATCGGTTTGGTAAAGGACCTGCTCCTTTGTCCGGGTATCCTCAATCACGGCATACAGACCATCTTCCCCGGTCACCGTGCCCCACAGCTTCAAATCAAGGGGTTGGGTTTCCTCCTGCGCCTTGTCTGTTTTTTCCTTGGCGGTGCTGTCATGTGGGGTTTTCTTTTTCCCTGGCGGGGCCAAGGACTTTTCCCTGATATTAAACAGGTTCCTGGATGCAATGGCCTGATATTTTCTATCAAAGCCGGTATCAGTAACAGATCTGTTTTCGTCTTTCTTTGCCCCGGAAACGAGTTGAACCTGCTTCTGCCATGGAACTGTTGCGGTATTTTCGAGGTCCATCAGGCTTGAATAGAGCAGGCTGACGCACAGGTATGCTGCTGCTGTAATCAGTGCCAGATGTATGATCACAAATCCCTGCTTCATCATTTGATTCCCGGGCGTCCCAGTGTACCGTAAATTTCAATGGGAATGCCGTTTAAACGGTTCTCCTTGAACCGCATGACCAGGGCCGGTATGGCTGCAAACTTTGACACATAGGCCGGTGTCGGCTGCACCATGCCCTTGAGGCGGATGTCGGCGTCGTCCAAGGGACTGCTGCCAAATCGGCCCCGCGGTTTGACATCTCCGTCAAGCTTGAGAGTCATCACAGGCCCTTTTGCCAGCAGTTTGTCTATCAGCAGGGTGCCCGGATTCCATGTATAGTCCACCCGTGCCATTGCAAACGCCAGAACCGGTGTATCAAGTTCCTCAAACAGGGCATGGCGGGACTGGATGTTCAGCCCGGAAAAATCGATCTGACCGGCCCCTTTATTTTCAGATGACTGGTGATCATAGCGGCCGCTGGTATCAAATGACAGTTTCAGATCAGACAGGGTGTTGGTATACGCCAGATTCCGGATCTGCACCTCCCTCCATTCCAGGGACTCAACAAACTGCAGGGTTCCGGACCCGGAATCATATGCCAGGCGGCCTGAAACCTCGCCCTGCAGAATATTGGCGGTGAACCGGATCAGCTTGACCGGTTTGAGCAGGCTGCCGTATACCGGCACCAGTGTCAGGTGATCCTGCGCAATCGACCTCCCGTTTCCCAGGGTGATCCGGATGTCATTCAGGGCCAACCCAGGGGGAAAAGAAAGTGCGGTATCGGCAATGTCCACTTTCTGCAAGGGAAGTTGAAGGCTCAGGGCAGTTGACAGACGCCGGGCCACCTGTTCACCCGGAAACAGGATTACCGCACAGGCCAGACAGGCCGTAAAAAAATACAATCCATAGAGTATAAACGTCCTGACTCTCATTTACATGGACCCTCGGGATATCTGTCTGGGTATCAGGGTCTGGGCCTCTACCACGGCATCCAGAACATCCTGCTGTTTGCCGGTACGGCTGATGGAAAGTGATGTAATGAATACACCGCTGCTGTCTTCCTCCACCTTGAACAGAAACGTCATCAACTCTTTGAGAACCAATGCCTTGAGTTTGACCTTGACCCTTTCAAGGTCGTATTCCGGATAGGGGCTTTCCTGCTCAAAAGGCTGCATGTAATCCACCCTTTTTTTCACGCCGCTTTGTTCGGCCTGGGCATCTAAAAACGAAAACAGTGAGAAATCAGGCGGCCGCTCCTGGATCATCTGCTTTTGATCCAACACCCCCCGGTTCAGGGCCTGGTACTGCTGCTGCAGCCGGATCATCTCCCCCAGGGAATGCTGCTGATACTCCAGGGCGGTTCTCAGGCGCTGCTGTTTGTCCATTGCAGGATAATAGATGAACTGCACCACCACAAAGAGCGCCATGAAAATTCCGGCAAGGACCAGAGCATTTTTCTCACGCACGGAAAGATTCAACATATTCTTCTGCCTGCCTAAAGCTCAATCATAAATTTAAACACCACGCCGTCCTTGGTCTTATTTGCCGCAGCACTGCCGATATCCACCTTTTTAAACAGGCCGGATGACTCAAGTCCGGTCTTAATCCGGTCAACGGTATTGAAATTATCCGTGGTGCCGGACAGGGTCAACCCGCCGCGATTCAACAGCAGCCGGTTGATATCCGCCCGTGCACCCTTGGGGATCATCACGGAAAGCTCATGAATGATCTCAAGCGCCCGGTAATGAGCGGAATCGGAAAACGGGTGGCCGCCGTTTACCTGCAGACGGGCCTTTGAGGACGGGGTTTTGCGCTGCGCCTGTTTTACAAGGGACTGCATGTGCAACAATGGTTCTCCAACAGGCGTCTTACCGCCAAAGGTCTCCTGAAACATGCTGACCGTGGCCTGTTTCGATGCTGCCAGGTCTGATTCAAGTGACCGGATCTCCTGGTAAACACCGGCGAGCAGCAGGACAAATACAGCGACAGCCAGTACCGCTGTCATGGCCAGGTTCGGGGCATATTTTTTGTAAAACAGCTCTTTCCCGTATGGCCCCTGGCAAAAATTCAGCTGGTCCCTGAATTCCCGTCCCGGCACCAGACCGCCCAACAGCCCGGTTAAGGGTGCCGCACCTTTGGTTGGTGAGGCCACCTCATTGATCCCGTTAATCTGACGTTGCCGGATTTCCAAAGCCAGGGCATCCAGGTCCTGCTTTATATCCGACGAGTATATAAACAACCTGAACCGGCTGTCTGTACCGGTCCTGAACAGATACCCCTTGATGGTGTTTTCCACCTCCCGGGCGATATGGGCTGCTTCTAAAAGCCCCTGGGAACTGCCCGGATGAAATGAGCGAATCATGACCGGTTTGCGGTTTTCAAACAGGGTCAGCGTGATCTCCCAAGGGTCTGCCAGCAGAAATGCAAATGACTGTTCATCAGGGTGCTGATGGAGAAACCCGACGGCTGATGCATACCCTTTAGGGGTGATGATCATGGGACGGATACCGATATCTGAAAGGCCTGACACCATCTGGTCGATCCGTGCTTGAACCACTGACGCCGTTATTACATCAAAGCCGCTGTCCCGGCCTTTCCGGTCCGGCAGGAGCACATCCGTAATATAGGACGCCTGCTCAAGGGGCAGATGGGGTGACAGCTCCATGGGAAGGATCTGCCGGATCTTTTTCTCAGAACGAAACGGGACCTGGATGATCCTGAAGTTCACGATACGGGATGAGATGAGCAGCACGGCACTGGAACACTGGTCCACCCTGATTCTTGAAGCGATCATTTTCAGGGCTGAATCAAACCGTGTTGCAAAACTGCCCGCTTCAGAAGGATCCAGGGGCAATTCACGGTACAGCACATTGACACCGTCTTGAATACGGCTCTTCCGCCCGCTTCCAAACAGCGGCCAGTTCGAGGTGTCTTCGGCCACTGCTGCGTTGACGCCTGATTCATCAATGTCAAGACGTAAATAGGTTCCAGCCACTTATAATTCCCTCACCATCTGGAGAACGCGGCATCTCCACCCGTTTGCCTGTTCCCTTTGTACCACTGCCCGAAGGGTGACCCGGGTCTGGTTTTCTTTTCCCGTGGCCCGAATAGAAAAAATATGGCTTGAATATCGGATCACCCGGTCAAAATCACTCTTTTCTTTTTCCGTGAACTCTATAACCCGTTCATACCACCCTTTGTCAAGCAGATTCACAAAACCTGCTCCCTGACGGTCCTGCTGATCCCTGTATGCCGCAAGATCCTCTGCTCTTAAGGACATGCCCTCCGGCAGCAGTGTTTCCAAGACCTCAATCCGGGCCGTGTTAATGTTGATCCGGCCGGGATAATAGTATTTGCCGTCCCTGCTTTTCTTCTCACTGAGCCCGTATACCGTGTACAGATCACCGATGCCGGTGACCGTTTCCGATTCGAATTCAAACAGTTCCCCGGTCACCCCCATCAGGTTGAACAGTTCCCCGGGATGCTCAAATGGGCCGTTCGTACAGGTATAGGGGGTCTCCAGCCGCAGGTAGTCATCGGTTTCCGCCCCGGACAACCCGGTAACGGCCTCGTTATCATTGGAATCCAGCCAGTCTTTCGCACAATTGATCACCTGGGAGGGATCCGGCAGGTTCACGCCTGGATTCTCGTTTCGATTGAATTCCAGGAGCTTGGACCAGATCATCTTCTGGTCCCAGTTCACCTCATGCCCTGGAAATCCCTTGATCAGGGCGTTCATCTGGATCTTTCCCAGTTCGTCTTCAATGCGGAGCCGGATGTCGCCGGGCTTGAATCCCATCTGCTCAACGGCCAGACCCAATGTTTCCGGATTGGCCCAATCCTCCTGTAACGAGTCCTCCAGGGTATCCATGGCATCCTGGACCAGAACAGCCATGCCGAAATGAATCCCTGCCATTGCCTTTTCCCGGGCCAGGAACCGGTCGTTTTGCTGATGAGCGGCCACGGCCTGACGGGTCACGGTGCGGTTCAACTCCAGGACGCAGGTGATGACCACAGCCACCACAGCCAGGGTAACCACCAAAGCCATGCCGCTGTTATATTTGCACGGCATCACACACGCCTCCGGCTTACCGGAACAGCCACGGATGTTTCAACCAACCGCTCTTCCTCGCCTTCAAGGAACCCGATCCTGACCCGGATATACCGGGGCAGATCATATTCAAACTCATCTGATCCGGAATCCCAATATTGGTGCTCATTGCCCTCACCATCCACAAACCGGCAATCAAATACGGTCACGTTTGTCATCAGCACCGGGTCAGTGCAGGGACGGGTGTCATCCCCGGTTTCACCCAGGCGGTCTGACCGGCATAATAAAAACCGCCCCCCCTCATCCGTTCTGATGTAGTATACCATTCGGGCGACACCGTTTCGCTTGTCCGGCCCGAAAAAAACATGGTTCAGGCTGGCAAATCCCAGCCTGGAAAACATCTGGCCGTTGACCGTGGTTTCTTTTCCGATCAGCCGTGACGGATCAGGCATATCATCCGGGCCTTCCGGCATGAATCGGGGTTCAGGCAGAACAAACAGGGCTTCCAGGTCTTTTTCCAGCTGCTCCAGTGCAGGGGTTGCGACCCGGTCCGCCCGCTCCTTACCGTCAAGTCTTTCACTGGATGCCAGGAACGATTGAAATGAGGCAAACAGCATCAGCATCAGGATGGACAGGACCATGACGGCGACCAGAACCTCGATCAGTGTGAACCCCTTCTTCTTTATTATGACATCAGGGCACATAGCGCCAGGTCACCAGGTTGAACCGATCCGCATGTGACGGTCCGATAATTTCAAGATCAATGCGGATCAATTTTTGACTGACATCTTGTGAAAGTATCCCGGATTCCCCAGGATCTGCCGAAGACAGCCGGCACTGCCACTGGTATCCTGACCAGACCCCCTCAAATTGGCCGGAGTTCTCCACAGGTTCCTCCGGGCCCAGTTCCAGCCTGCTGATCTGCTGGGCGGCCAGCAGCGGTGCAGCCTGTTTAAAACCAGACACGCGTGCCAGTTCAATGGATGAGGCCTGCATTCTGAACAGCGATACCATGAGCACGGCCAGAATCAGGAGGCTGACCATGATCTCCATGAGGGTAAATCCGTTATTTCTACATACAATCCTGATAGGAAACCCTCCCTTGAACCTGCTCAACCTCGATTAAAAAGGGTTCGAGTTTCAGCGTCAACAACCGGTCACCTTCTCTCAGGTGAATCAAGGCCATATCTGACCATCCGCCTTTATAAAACCGGATGGTTTGACCTTGCGCCTGTCGGTCCCCTGGAAACTCAAGATCCTCGAACACCAGACCTGAAAATGAAAACGTGGATGTCACCATGGCTTCACCGGCCTCTTGGTCATCCATCTGTTCATGGGTGACCCAGACCCGGCTCATTCCCGGGTCCATATGGAGGAGATAATCACGATTTTCAGACCGGGCGTTCTGCTTGAGCGACTGGATCAATACAACCAGACGGCTGATCCGTGAGCCGCCCTGGTCACCGGGCAAGAAGCGGTTGAACATGGGAACGGTGACATAGAGAAGTATGCTGATAACGGCGATAACCACGACAACCTCCACCAGGGTGTAGCCGCGGGCGGCGGGGTTATTCAAGCTCCCAGCTTTTGATATCCCGGTCTTTTCCCTCACCGCCAGGGATGCCGTCCGCCCCGTAGGAAATAATATCATAGTCATCATGAACCCCGGGAGACAGATACAAGTATTCTCTTCCCCATGGGTCTTTGGGGATCTTTTTTTTTTCAAGATATCCCTTGTCACTGTACTTTTGGGGGACGGGTTCGGTGTCCGGCTTTTGCACCAGGGCCAAAAGCCCCTGTTCCGTGGTGGGATAAATACCGTTATCCAGCTTGTACAATCTCAACCCGGTCTCAATGGCAACCACATCCACACGGGCCTTGACCGTCTTTGCCTCATCCGTCTTTCCCATATATCGCGGCACGATCAACCCGGCCAGAATACCCAGGATCACCACCACCACCATGATCTCAATGAATGAGAACCCTTTTTCATCTATCCCTATTTTCTCTATCTGACAAACACGTGTTTTCATATACAAGACCCTGATCTGAAGTCGTTTTCCGCTATTTTGATGGGTTAAACTCTATCATCAAACCGATCCAAAGTAAAGAAATGGAGACTTAGAGGATACAACCCAAAAATACCCGGAGGTATGCCTGGATAAACATAATTTTTACTTGACACTCAAAATCTTCACCTATAAATTTGATCGTTAAATACAAAAATCCGGAGGTTGAAATGATTGCTCTGACCACGTATCGCCCAAGATGCGCGAACACCCTGCTGCCTGGCGTTTTAATTGTTGTGCTCTGCTTTTTTCTGGCGGGATGCCTCAACAATCCGTCACCCCAGACCACCAAGGCACCTGCCCCGGCACCGGAAGAACCGACGTCTCTGTACAAGGCGCTGAACCCGCCGAAACCCGAACCCTGGGGCTTCTGGAAAACCATGCACCACACCATGTTTGTTCAGCCGAACCAGCCGCGAAAGGCAAATATCATGCTCGGTGCAAATGATTTTTATGATTACGACCGGTCGAACACCCGAGGCAGCACTATAATGGTTATCAATGGCGTGTGGGCCAAGAACGGCCCCTACACTGAGGTCACCCCGCCCACCAAGAAATCGGGGATTGATTATGATTTTGACACGCCCAACACCGACCGGCTGCGCGCACGGGCACGGCGCAACCGGGCCAAACGGGAGCTGAAAGCAAACCAGAAACTTGCTCAGTATGACCGGAACAAACAGAAAACCCGCGAGAAAACAGCCAAAGACAAAGATGAATCATCCGGATGTTTTCCCGAAGAGATGCAGGTCATCCTTGCCGACGGTACCACCCGGTCCATCGCACGGATCAAGCCGGGCGACCGGGTCCTGACCTATGACCTCGGATATGAAAAAACAGTGGGCCGCCCGGTGGTCAAGCGGTATTCGGTCATGTCCAATCACCTGTATGCCATTAACCAGGATTTGAAAACCACGGGCGGCGAGCGGGTATTGACCCCGTCGGGCTGGACGGTATTAAGCGAGATTAACCCCGGCGACCTGATCCATATTAATGGCGGGATGGCACCTGTGGCCAACCTTTCTTACGACCGCCTGGATATCCAGACCTACAATCTCCAGGTGGCAGATACTCACAACTTTTACATTTCAACTCGATCCGGAGATATCTATCTGGTTCACAATTCCGGTGGCGGGGGGGCGAAATAATTTCGATCTGATTGAATTTTCAAAGGAGTTAAGGAGAGTCTTGATGCAGAATTACACTAAATGTTCATTTTCATGCCTTGCCGCACTCGTGATTTGTCTTGTGATGACCGCGACAGCCCCGGCGCAAAGTTTTCTGGAAAACCTGACCGCCGGTTTTGATCAGTCCTCGGCAGAAAAAGCCTACGAATCCGGTGATTTTGAAACTGCTTTCCGGGAATTCTTAAAGTCCGCCAAAAATGGGGATTCTTATTCCCAGTTCATGGCAGCCAACATGTATGCCCAGGGCGAAGGGACGGCAGAAAACTATCCAGAGGCCGTATACTGGTTCAGGCAGTCTGCCGCACAGGGATATGTGCCGGCCCTATACAGTATCGGAATCCTTGAAATGCTCGGAGAAGGCACTGCCCCCGACCTGTCCGGTGCTGCCAGGCACATAAAGGCAGCCGCCGAAAATGAACACGCCCCTGCCATGTATTCGTTAGGCCTGCTCTATGCCTTTGGTATGGGTGTGGAAAAAAATCGGGCTGAATCGGTAAGGTGGTTCAGGCTGGCCAAGGCCAACGGATATCCGGTCGACCCGCTGCTTTTCAGTGACCTGGATGCCATGCTTGCAAAATATGACGCCCAGTTCCTGCCGCCCCCCCAAAGGGTCTCTGCCCGAAACCAGGTCCGTGTGATCCAGGAGCGTCTTGAGTTTGAAGGATATGATCCAGGACCCGTTGACGGGTTGATGGGAAAAAAGACCGCCAATGCCATCCGCCAGATTCAAACGGATTACGGGATCAAAGCAACCGGCAGGATCGATGACAGCCTGCTCTATATATTCAGGCTGCTGGATCTTGCAAGGGAATAAGTTTTAACACTGCCATGTTGCCCTATTCCGGGAATTGTGATACTTAAGGGCTCGATTTTACGACCTATTTTAATGGAGACCCTATGGAACCGATAGTTACACGATTTCCGCCCAGCCCGACTGGGTTCTTACATATTGGCGGTGCAAGAACCGCCCTGTTCAACTGGCTGTATGCCCGGAAAACACATGGCAAATTCGTCCTGAGGATCGAGGATACGGACGAAGCCCGTTCCACCAAAGAATCGGTGGATGCCATCCTGGAATCTCTGGTGTGGCTGGGGATCGATTTTGACGACGGCCCCTATTTCCAGACCCAGCGGTATGATATCTACAATGAGTATATCGAAAAACTGGTCCAATCCGGCCATGCCTACTACTGCTCCTGTACCCCGGATGAGGTCAACGAGATGCGGGAAGCAGCCAAAGCTGCCGGGAAAAAACCGATGTATAACGGCAAATGCCGTGAGCTAGGACTTAACAAGGCAGACAACACCGTGGTCCGGCTGAAAACCCCTGACACCGGGGTCACCGTGGTCGAAGATATTGTCAAGGGCGACACGGCCTTCCAGAACAACGAGGTGGATGATTTCATTATCCAGCGAAGCGACGGGTCGGCCATGTACAACCTGGCCGTGGTGATCGATGATATGACCATGGGCATCAACACTATTATCCGTGGGGATGACCACCTGATCAACACGCCCAAGCAGATGATGATCTACCAGGCCCTTGGTGCCGACATGCCGGCCTTTGCCCATGTGCCCATGGTCCTGGGATCGGACAAATCCCGCCTGAGCAAGCGGCACGGGGCCATGTCCGTGAGTGAATATAAACACATGGGCTACCTGCCCGATGCCATGCTCAATTACCTGGTGCGCCTGGGCTGGTCCCACGGGGACCAGGAATTTTTTGAGCGGCAGGAGCTGATCGAAAAATTCGACCTGGAGCACCTGGGACGGTCTGCCTCCATGTTTGACATGGACAAGCTTACCGCACTGAATGCCAAGCATATTCAGGCCAAAGCACCCAAAGAGATCGGGGAGCACCTTTTGTTTCACCTCAAGGAAACCGGCGTTGACACGGAGAATGATGACTACCTTGCCGAGGTGATCACAACG
This sequence comes from Desulfobacteraceae bacterium, assembly GCA_004796375.1. GTDB lineage: Bacteria > Desulfobacterota > Desulfobacteria > Desulfobacterales > Desulfobacteraceae > MADRE2. The sequence goes on along the minus strand of QZLA01000361.1, from coordinate 7,773 downwards.
CTTCAGCCCCGGAGCAAAACCCTCAAAGAGATGGCCGAAGGCGCACAATTCTATTTTACCGACACCATTGAATATGATGAAAAAGCGGCCAAGAAATTCCTGAAGCCGGAGGCTGCCGACATGCTGGAGATGACACTGGACCTGATCGAGGCCCTGGATGAGTTCAGCCACGACCAGCTTGAAACGGCATTTAAAACCGTTATGGACAAGACCGGCCTCGGGTTTGGCAAAATTGCCCAGCCCCTGAGGGTGGCGGTCACCGGTACCACGGTGAGCCCGGGCATGTTTGAGATGCTCCTGGCCCTGGGCAGGGATAAAACCGAAGGCCGGATCAGGAAGGCGATTGAATTTATCCGGTCATAGTGCCGCTTGTTCCTTGATTTAAAAAGAAAGCCCGTTTTCTCCTGGCTATTCAGGAGAAAACGGGCTTTTTATTTTTTACTGAACAATTGATCAACCCCTATTATTCAGTGTTCTCCAATAACAAAGAGGGAATCCACGGCTGGGCATCAGAAGGCACAACGATCCTGCGGGTTTTAAAGGTTTGCGCTGCCCCTGGTGCGGTCCCCTTTAAATTGTTCCCCACCAGCCTGAAATAGTATGTCGTATCGGGCAAAAGCCCTGTAATGACCTGCGAGGCACTCACAGGGGATGACCCGTTTCCGGCACTGACCGGAGTGGTTGCATCACCGTAAGCCGTGCTCAATCCATATTCAAACCAGCAAGTGGTCTCACTGCTGTTGGGGTTGACCGTTCCGTTCAAGATGGCCTGATCCGTGAGGACACTCGAGGCTGAACCGGTAATGACCGAGGGTTTTCCGGATGACAGGGCAAATGACCACCCGCCCCAGATTCCCCAGGGATGCCCTGCCGAGATGGTTTCAAAATCGCACCACCTGACCGTGGATACCGGCGACCAGGTATCCAGACATCCATACTGTTGGGACGGTGCATCCCGGTATCCGACCACCGTGACAAAATGATCGGTGGACCCATCACTGTTGGTGTCCACCAGGAATACCATGGGCCGGTTGTTGTCGATCTCTGTGGTCAGCACCGCCCAGGACAGACTGCCGCTGGATTTATGGTAAAAACCCGTTGTTGTCTCATAGACCGGATTTTTCAGGACCACATAGTTGGTGAAAGACGGTTGGATGTCACTGCTCCAACTCCAGCCGTAATAATTATTGCGCGAGGAGAACGAGGTTTCCATGAAATCGGCAATGGAATCGCTGGTGTGCTCATCTCCTGCAGGATTTTCAGATTTGTCGGGTATCGGGCTGGGCTGTCCAGTGTCTATGGGTTCGCTGTAGTCCTCGTAATGGCCCGGATCAGCCGAGGATCTCTGGGAGGCAATGCCTTGATTTACATCGGACGTCTGGGTGGAGCCATCATCGTCAAACAGGTCGGAAAAGCCCGTGACATCATAATATCCCACCACCATTCCCACAGCAGTGGGTCCGCATCCGTGCCGCCAGCGATATCCAGGCACCCCAATGGTCTTTTCTGTGCCGCCCGGGGCCGGCCCCATGCCCTCCCCTTTTGGAAACATTGCATCGATCCCTTCCGGCGGGACAGGACCGGTGTTACTCTGACGGGGTATGTCCGAATCTGTTTTAGCTGGAAAACCCGGCTCTTGAAATGGGCGTGGTGCAGCTACCCGGGATGTAAATCCCGGATTGTACCCTGCCTCAACTGTCAGGCTGTAACCCGTCTCGATGTATGGGGAGGTATCGGGCAGTTCCATGCCAAGCGCCACTTTGACGGTGTCATGGGCCTGGTTATTTGAAGAGGCTTCAAGCGCCTGTTCCAGCGCTTGCGGTGTACCTGCGTGAAACAGGTCGGCCTGTGTTCCGGGTATAAATAAAAACAACTGGATGCAGACACTGAAAACGATCAGGATCACTATCACATAAAACGGGGGAGACTCCCCATGCAGTTTCAGATCCGCCATTACATCTCCTTAACAGAATGAGGGCAGGTACATCATGCGTTTAAGATTTACTAGGGCGCCTATTTAGCGAGGGGATACAGGATTCCGGCATACCCCACAAAGCTGTCGGCAGCGCCGGATTTGTCAAAACTGGTGCTGTAGGCATATTCAATACCAGTCTCAACCCCCAGGGTTTTGCAGGCCGATGCTGTCGCAGCAACTGCACCGGCACAGCACATGTTCTTCTCATCCAACCCCTGGCGGATCAGTGAAGCATCATCCATCCGGATCATGGCATCCATGGCATTCCGGTCATTCACGGTTTTCACCCAGTCCACCGCATGCTTCCCTGTCCCTTGCGGGGTAAAACCGAAATCCCGGCCATAATGGGTCATGTCGGTGGACCCGATGATCTTGATTTTCTTCCCCAGCTTGCGGGCTTCCATGACCACCATACTGCCGATCAGCGGGGCAAAACTGGAGGGTGCCACCCCGCAGGTCACCAGTTGTGCTTTGGGGAAAAAATATTTGATAAAAGGATATTGAAGTTCAAGGGTATTTTCATCCGGAAACCGGTCCGGAGATCGGGGTCTCAGACTCACGCCGGACAGGATGGCCGACGTGAGGGCTTCATCAATTTCAATGGGACCAAAAGGGGTGTCAACCGCCCCATGGGTCATGATAAAGGGTTCGGACTGCTTGTGCATATGGGCCCCGAACAGGACAATGGTGTCCACCGGCGCCTGATGCGCCGGATCCTGATGCGCCGGATCCTGATGCTTTGGGTCCAGGTCTTCAGTGGACAGGGATGCAATGACATTGCACGCAATTGAACCCGAGTAGTACCACCCGGCATGGGGAACGATCCCGCCGGCAAAACTGCCGGTCAAAGGGCCGTTGTTTTCACCCAGAAATCCCTGGATCTGGCGTTCACACTCAGCCGCACCTGAAGGATACCAGGACCCTGAGAATGCTGACCGTTTGATTTCCATGACCCACCTCCCTTAAAACATGTTTACGATTTAATAAGGGTTATGCTTTTTTGGCCGCCACCTGATCCTCGAGCCACTGCACCCAGGGCTCAATCCCCTCTTCCGTCTTGGCGGACAGTTCAAACACCGGCATTTTGGGATGGACCCGGAGCATATTGTCCACGGCCAGTCTGGCGTCGAAATCCAGGTAGGGCAAGAGATCGATCTTGTTCAGGATGGCTGCATCTGCCACCTGGAACATCAACGGATACTTCAAGGGTTTGTCCTCCCCCTCGGTCACACTGAGCATGACCGCACGGGCGTCCTCGCCAATATCGAACTCTGCCGGACAGACCAGGTTGCCGATATTTTCAACAATTAAAAGATCCAGATCTTCGATCCCCATCTCTTTGGCAGAGGTTTCGATCATGCCGGCGGCCAGATGGCAGTCTCCTCCAAACTGATCGGTGTTGATCTGGGTGACCTTGGCGCCGGTAACCTCCAGGCGGTCGGCATCATTGGTGGTGCAGACATCACCCACAATCACCCCGACCTTTATTTTTTTCATCAGCCGGGTCAGGGTCTTACAAAGCGTTTCTGTTTTACCGCTGCCGGGTGAACTCATGAGGTTCAGCACGAAAACATTGTTCTCTTTAAAATACCTTCGGTTTTTCTCCGCATGGGTTTCGTTGACTTCCAGTACCCGTTTTTGAATATTGATTTCCATGGTGTCTTCCTTATGGGGCGTTGTTTCTTTTAGTGTTATAACCTGATTTGAATTATTCTGCCAGTTCGATAGAGATGATCTCAATCTCCCTGCCGGAAATCATCTCCACTTCTGCTTCCTGGCAATTTGGGCATTGGAATGCGGGCTGATCCACCTCCCATTGGCGGTTGCAGCCTTTGCACCGTATCCCGACCGGCACCTCTGTAATATCCAGGACAGCGCCTTCAAGCGGTGTGTCTTTGGTGATGATCTCAAAGCAGAATGTCAGGCTGTGTTCAACCACTGCAGCGAGTTTCCCGATTTTCAGGTTCAGCTTTTCCACTTTGGGGTTGTCGATATCTTCAGGAATAGACTCAAGGGCAATCCTGACCAGTTCCTGGGCAATTCCCATCTCATGCATATATCAGTTTTCCTTTGTCGCAGCAGGTTCCCGTTTGGCATAAAACGTTTTCTTGAATGTTAAAAACGCATCCTTTTCAATGGCATGCCTCATTTGGGCCATCAAATCAAGGTAATAATGGATATTGTGAATGGTATGCAACCGGTACGCAAGCAGTTCACGGGCTTTATGCAGGTGCCTTAGGTAGCTGCGGCTGTAATTTTTACAGGTAAAGCAACTGCAGGTATCATCAATGGGTGACTCGTCAAACCGGTATTTTTCATTGGCGATATTCACCTTGCCGAAAGATGTGAACAGCTGCCCGTTACGTGCATTCCTTGAGGGCATGACGCAGTCGAACATGTCACATCCCATGCCGGTCAGTTCCACCAGGTCTTCAGGCGTCCCCACCCCCATAATGTACCTGGGTTTGTGCGCCGGAAGAAGCGGCAGGGTATGGTCAGCCATTTCATACATGATATCCTTGGGCTCTCCAACACTGAGGCCGCCGATGGCAAAACCGGGAAAATTAATCTCTAAAAGCTGTTGGGCGGACAGGGTCCGAAGGTGTTTGAACATCCCCCCCTGGACAATGCCGAACAGGTTGTTGACCGCGCCCTGGGCCTGCCAGTGGTCATACCCCCGGTTTGCCCAGGCGGTGGTCTTTTCCAACGCCTCCATGGCCTGTTTCTCGGTGGCCGGATACCCCATGCACCAGTCCAGCGACATCATGATGTCCGATCCCAGTATCATCTGGATATCCACAGCTTTCTCAGGCGAAAAAAAATGCCTGGATCCGTCAATATGGGATTGGAATGCCACCCCCTCATCCTTGAACTTGGCCAGTTTGGCCAGGGAAAAGAACTGGAAGCCCCCGCTGTCCGTGAGCATGGGTTTGTCCCAGCCGATAAACCGGTGCAGCCCCTTCATATGGGAGATCACCTCGCAGCCGGGCCGCAGATACAGGTGATAGGTGTTGCCCAGGATAATTTGGGCCTTGCAGGCCTCAAGGTCCTGGCTGGTCAGCGCCTTGACCGACCCCACCGTACCCACGGGCATGAAAATGGGTGTGGTGATCCGACCATGATCCGTGGTAATGGTGCCCAGGCGTGCCCGGCACTCCGGGGATTGTTTTAATAAATCAAATGTCAGCATGATATCCTTATTATATTTCTACCCCTCCCCTTTTCGGGTTGGATGTTTTGTGTGGGTTACTCGATCAGCATGGCATCACCGTAACTGAAAAACCGGTATTTTTCCGTCACGGCCTCCTGGTAAACAGACAGCATGTGCTCCCGGTCATGAAAAGCAGACACCAGCATGAGCAGGGTGGATTCGGGCAGGTGAAAGTTGGTGATCATGGCGTCAACCACCTTGAATTCAAACCCGGGGTAGATAAAGAGATCACATGTTCCCTGCTGGGGAATAACACCGCCCTTTCCGTCTGTACAAAACTCCAATGTCCGGACCACCGTCGTCCCGACAGCCACCACGCGCCCCCCCCTTGCTTTGACCCGTTTAATTTTCCGGGAAAGTTCCTCGGGCAGGGAAAAAAACTCGTGGTGGATGTCATGATCCCTGATATCATTCACCCGGACCGGCACAAACGTACCGTATCCGACATGCAGGGTCAGCGCGGCCATCTCTATGCCCCGATGCTTCAATTCCAAAATCAGGTCATCCGTAAAATGGAGACCTGCGGTCGGCGCAGCCACGGCACCGTCCTGCTCGGCATACACGGTCTGGTAGTTTAGACGGTCCTGGTCACGGACCTTCGCTGCGTCAGGGTTTCTATCGTCACCTTTTAGCGGGCGCCTGATATATGGAGGCAGCGGAAGGCTGCCCAGTTGTTCGAGTACCTCCATGAATTCACCGCGGCTTTCAAACCGGACCTTGGACACCGGTCCGTCATGACCGTCAACCACAGCGTTAAGTCCATCCCCGAGATCGATACGGGTACCCGGCTTTGGCCGTTTCGACGCCTTGATCAGGCAGTCGCACCGGAACACACCCTGTTCTTTCAGGTGGGCCATGCCAGATGCATAATCAATGATCAGCACCTCTACCTTTCCGCCGCTCTCTTTAAATCCGTTGAGCCGGGCCGGGATCACCCGGGTATTGTTGACCACCAGCAGGTCGCCCGGCGACAGGATGTTGGTAATATCTTTGAACTTCGCGTGTGAAACATTCCGGGTGCAGCGGTTCAGGTGAAGCAGCCTGGACTGGCTGCGGTGTGCTGCGGGGTGCTGGGCGATCCGGTCTTCCGGCAGGTGGTAGTCATAATCTTTGAGCTGGTACATCAGGTCCGGCCTATGGTCACATAAACAATGCCGAGCCCGGCCAGCATGAGGATAAATCCAAAACGTCTTAGCGCCGAATCGGGAAAACCTAAAATCATGGTCATCATCTCTTTCATCTTCTGGGGAAATGCAAAATACGGCAAACCCTCAACAATCATGACCATGCCCATGACACAGAAAAAAAACTTCATTACCCTTTACTTTCCCTTATTATTCGAACCGGTTATATTTGCCAACAGGCCTCTTGTTTTATATGTTTAACCCATTGATTGCAATACTAAAAATTATATTGATAAATAAAAGATTCAAGGTTATAAGAGACAATCGTTATTAAAATTATGGATATTTAGTGTAAGGAATCAAGTAACTGTTATGCCTTTTGAACCTGTGATCGGCCTCGAAGTTCACGCTCAGCTCAAAACCCGGACCAAAATCTTCTGCTCATGTTCCACGCAATTCGGCCAATCGCCCAATGCCAATACCTGCCCGGTATGTACCGGCATGCCCGGTGTTCTTCCGGTCCTGAATAAAACCGCCGTCTCCTTTGCCATCAAAGCAGCCCTTGCCACCAACTGCCGGATTGCCGAAGAATCCCGGTTTGATCGTAAAAATTACTTTTATCCGGATCTGCCAAAGGGCTACCAGATCTCCCAGTACGCCAAACCCATTGCCGAACACGGATACCTTGACATTGAAACCGATGCAGGGGGTCACCGGGTAGGGATCACCCGTATCCACATGGAAGAGGATGCCGGTAAACTCATTCACGATCCGGGCAGGGGCAAAAGCATGGTGGACCTGAACCGTGCCGGCGTTCCCCTGGTCGAAATCGTATCTGAACCTGATATCCGGTCTGCAGCCCAGGCCGGTGCCTACCTGAGAAAGCTCCATGCCATCCTTAAGTACATTGATGTCTGTGACGGCAACATGGAACAGGGCAGCTTCCGGTGCGATGCCAATATCAGCCTCAGGCCCGTGGGCCAGGAAGCGTTTGGTACACGGACCGAGCTTAAAAACCTCAACTCATTCAAGAACGTTGAAAAGGCCATCGAGTACGAAATCCAGCGGCAGACCTATATTCTCGAAGACGGCAAAGAGGTAATCCAGGAAACCCTCCTGTGGGATCCTACCAAGAACAAAACCAGTTCCATGCGGGGCAAGGAGGAGGCGCATGATTACCGCTATTTTCCGGACCCGGACCTGGTTCCCCTGATCGTGGATACCGGCTGGATCGAAAAGATGTCGGAGGAGATGCCGGAACTGCCGGACGAGAAAAAGGCCCGGTTCATCACGGATCATTCCCTTTCTGAATACGATGCCGGTGTATTGACCGCTTCCATTGAACTCGCTGATTTCTATGAACAGACCATTGCATCCCTGTCCGACAAAAAGCAGGCGGCCAACTGGATCATGACCACATTACTGGGCATGCTCAATCAGCAGGGTATCGGCATTGAGAACTC
>QZLA01000323.1 GCA_004796375.1 Desulfobacteraceae bacterium | reverse complement strand
TTATTCAGGCAGCACTTTTTATACTTTTTTCCACTTCCACAGGGACATGGTTGATTTCTTTTTATCATCACGCAACTATACCTCTTTTTCGCTATTTCTTTTTAGAACAGCTTTAACCGTGTTTGGTGAAATTGAAAATTTCTCTAACTTACTCAGCAATACTTGGATATTGAACAAAAGGTTGGAAAAATCAAGGCTGAAAAATAAAAAAGCTCCCAGCAAAATGCTGGAAGCCTTGATATTTAAGTGGCGTCCCCAAGGGGATTCGAACCCCTGTCGCCGGCGTGAAAGGCCGGTGTCCTGGACCTGGCTAGACGATGGGGACGCAAGCGTCCTGTTTTTTATCTGGTGGGCCGTGTTGGGCTCGAACCAACGACTCTCTGCTTAAAAGGCAGATACTCTACCAACTGAGTTAACGGCCCAAGGCCTCAAAAAAACAGAAGCAATCTACATGAACTAAAAGGTTTTGTCAACCCGTTTTTTTCCATACCCTTATCTTTTTCTATTTTTTCCAGAATTCAGGTACGAACAGGATGATAACCGTGTAGATTTCCAATCTGCCCAAAAGCATGCACCAGGCGAGCAGCCATTTGCCCAATACCGGCATATGGGCAAAGTTTTCAACAGGGCCCACTGTGCCGAATCCGGGACCGATGTTTCCAATACAGGCCGCCACTGCCCCGAGTGAGGTCATCATGTCCACCCCGAGGCAGGCCAATAGAATGCTTGAAATTATAAACAGGCCGATATACAGGGCCAGGAATCCCATGATGCTCCTGAGCAATTCATCCGGGATCACATGGTTGTTGATCCTGACCTGGGCCACGCTTCTTGGATGGATCAGTTTGAACAGCTCACGGTAGCAGTATTTAAAGCAGGCCATAATCCGTGCACATTTCATCCCGCCCCCGGTAGACCCGGCACAAGCGCCGATAAACATGCACATGAATATAATCACCTGGCTTAATCCTGGAAATTTTTCGTAGTCTGCCGTGGCAAAGCCTGTGGTGGTGATGATGGATACAATCTGGAAAACCGCATAGCGGAATGCCTCGCTCAGGCTCTCATACACGGATCCATAGATATCCCAGGTGACCATCAGGGTCAGGACCGCTGTCAGGATCAGAAAAAAGCGGCACTCGCTGTCTTTCCAGAACGCCAGAGTTTTTCCCCGTAGCATCTGGTAGTGCAGTGAAAAATTGATCCCGGCCAATACCATGAAGATAACGATCACATAATCGAAATATGCTGAATTGTAGCTGGCAATAGACGAATTCTTCGGGGAGAACCCGCCGGTAGGCATGGTGGTAAAGGTGTGGCAGACAGAATCAAACAGGGACATGCCGCCGGCCAGCAGGAAGATAATCTCAAACACTGAGATCCCGGCATACACCACCCATAAAATTTTGGCGGAATCACTCAGCCTCGGTGTCAGCTTATCCGGCACGGGACTCGGCACCTCAGCTTTATACAGCTGGATCCCACCCACACCCAGGAACGGGAGAATGGCCAGAGACAGCACAATAATACCCATGCCGCCCAGCCACTGGATAAAACTGCGCCATAAAAGAAGGCTTTTGCTGGCCCCTTCAATATTGGTCATGACCGAGGACCCGGTGGTGGTGAATCCGGAAATGGACTCAAAAAACGCATCCGTAAAGTTGGCAAACTCAGGCCCGAAATAAAACGGCAGGGCCCCGAACAGACCGATGGCGGTCCAGCCCAGGGCAACTACGGCCATACCCTCTTTCTGGTTGATGTAGTGATCCAAGCCGGTTCTCTTTGACAGCAGGAACATCAAAGCACCCGTGCCTGCGGTAATCCCCATGGACTTTATCAGGCCGACATGGGCCATGTCATGAAAATAGAAACTGCACAAAAGGGGCAGCCCCATGGCCACCCCCAGGAAAATCAGCAGGATCCCGTTGATGTGGATGATATAGCTCCAGCGCATGTTAAAAGAATTCCAGTTTCACGGTGAGCAGTTTTTCAAGCTTCCGCACAGCCTGCTTCAAGGCAAACATGATAATCCGGTCATTGGGCTGTACCACGGAATTTCCTGAAGGGATGATAATTTCATCATTTCGCATGATGCATATGAGGATGGCACCCTTGGGAAAGGAAAGTTTTCTGAGCGGTTTATTGGTGATATCAGAGGTTTCCAGGGCAATGGCCTCGATGAACTCCGCCCGTTCCCCGAAAACGGAGATTGCAGACAGGATCTTACCTTTGCGGACATCCTGGAGAATGGAACTGACCGCAGACAGTCTTGGGCTGACCACCTTTTCAATACCGATGGCAGACAGCAGCGGGAAATAGCTGAATTTACTGATCCGGGTAATACTGCTTTGAGCGCCAAGACTTTTCACCAGAAGGGATACCAGGATATTGGTCTCATCATCACCGGTCACCGACGCGACCACATCGGTTTCCGTAATGTTCTCCTCAAGGAAAACGTTTTGATCAGAACCGTCCCCATGGAGGATTACCGCCTTTTCCATTCTTTCGGACAGCTCGCGGCAGCGATCCATGTCCGACTCGATAATCTTGCATGCGATCGACTCCGACTCGAGTTTCAGAGCCAGACGTTCACCAATGCGTCCGCCCCCCACGATCAGTGCCCTCCTGAGGGGCTTTGAGGTGATGCCGAACTGCCTCAGGGTAAAATCCAGCTTTTCTGTTTCGCAGATGAAGTACACCAGGTCCCCTGCTTGTATCCGGTTAGTGCCCCTGGGTACGATGACCTCGTTATCTCTTATGATGGCGGCAATCAATGGCCGATCATCCCCGAATCTGTCCACAAAATCGATCAGCTTGAGCCCGTTCATGGGAGATCCGCCATCAATGCGGATACCGACATATTTAACAGCACCATCGGCAAAATCCCCGACATCCACGGCACCCGGCACATCCATCAGCCGCCGGATGGTATTGACCACCTCGGTTTCCGGGTTGATAATGGTATCAATGTGGGGTACCTGGCTCTTAAAGGTATTGTGATAGGGGTCAAATGCCGTGCTCCTGAGCCGCGCCAGTTTTTTAGTGGTCGGTGAAATCAAACTGGTCATCAGGCAGGCGATAAGGTTGATCTCATCACTGTCGGTGACCGCCAGCATGATCTCGGCATTCCGGATCCCGGCCTTTTGCAATTCCCTTGGATTACTCCCGGAGCCTGTAAGAACCTGAACGTCAAGGTCTTCAGCGATGCGACGGGTGGCGTCGGGGTTTTTATCGATGACCACCACGCTTTTATTTTCAGATGCCAGCCGACTGGCAATATGGTATCCAACCTCACCGGCACCCACGATAATGATATTCAAAACACCTCTCCTTATAGTCTGTTTCCGGCTGGAATCGGAGCATACTATATGGATTTTCGGGTGTCAATGAATGCCCGGCCCTGCCGCTATACGGTCTGGGGTTTTATACCATCGTCCTTGTTATCGGCATTTCCGTTTTCTTCGGATTCGGTCAGCCCGAATTTCTGTTTGATCCGCTCATAGGAGACATAACGGTGCTGGCGTGCAGACGGCGTCAAAAAGGCCTGGAGTTTTCGTTCCAGCATCCTGGGATGCAGGTCTTCTGCAATGGCAAGAACCCCTTCAGTGATAATGTTTTGAAGAAACAGCTCCTGTACCGTCCGCTCCTTGACACATGCGGCAAACGGGAGAAAGAGAAAATTCGCCATGACAATCCCGTAGAGGGTCGAGGTCAGTGCGATGGGAACGGTGGACATGATGACATCCGCGTTCCCGGCCCCGGTCAGCATGCCGATCAGGCCGACCACGCTCCCGATCAGGCCGAAGGAGGGGGCAATGTCCGCCATGGTCTGCAGCACCCTGAGTGTTTCATCCCGCCTCATCCTGAAAAAATACATCTCTGCCCTCAGGTGCTCTTTGATCTGCTCCGGGGAATACCCGTCGATCAGAAAACCAATGGCCTGCCTTAGAAATATGATAGAGATCTCATCCTCTTCATCCTGCAGAGCCAGCCCGCCTTTGATCCGTTTCTTAACAGACAGGTCCACCAGAATCTGCACAATCTCATCCGATTCCCTGACCGGTCTGCCATAGGCGGTTTTGAGAACCTTTACCAGAATCTTGAGACGCTCCATGCGGTAACTGAGCAAAATGGCGCCGAAAGTCCCGCCCATGACTATGAGAAACCCGGACAGGTTCAGGTACAATGCCGAATTGCCGTGGATAAAAAACCCGGAGATAAACACTCCCAGGCAGATGGCCAACCCGATAATATTTCGATTGATGTGACTGATATTCAGCCGCTTTTCACCCTGTTTCATGGTTTGCCTCGCTTACTGATCAGACTGTGTTAATGGTTTTTCCTTTACCAGGATAATCTCTACACGCCGGTTCAATGCCCGGTTATCCGGGGTGTCATTGGGAACTACCGGCTGGTGATAGGCATGGGCGCTGATATAAAAACGCGCAGGATCTACCCTGCCCTCCTCCATCAGGTACCTGGCCACACGGACCGCCCGTGCGGATGACAATTCCCAGTTGGTGGGAAAAGTACCTGCGTCAACCGGTACATCATCGGTGTGGCCGACAATGTTGATGGCATAGTTGGTTTCGTTCAGCACCCGGGCCACCTGGTTCAACTGGTAGCGCGCGCCGGTTTTAAGCTCGGCCCTTCCTGAATCAAACAGAAAATCTCCGGCCAGCACCAGCCGGACCGCTTTTTCCTTTCCCAGGTCATAAAAAGACTGCTTATCCAGCATCACTTCCTGGATGGCCCGTTTGGCATCATCATAGATTAGCGAAGGGGGTTTGCTTTTGTTGATATTGACAACGGTATTGTTCCCGGTTTCAGACATTTCCTGGCTGCCGGGACGGTTCGTAAAAATCTGTTCCCGGTTGACAGACTGGTAAATATACAGGACCGCAAAAAAGATAAACATGGTCATCATCAGATCTGACCAGGACACAGCCCATTTATGATTTCCCTTCTGGGTGGGATAGGATATCAGATCGGTATAAAAGGGCTGTGAATCGCCTACCGCGCCCAACTGATCCTGATGATCAGAGTCATTGATATCGTTATTTATTTCCGGGTCCATGGTTCAAGGCCTCCTGAATGTAACCGGTGAATAATAATGCCATCGGCAAAAATCCGATTTTCTTGAATTTATTCTGAATATTCGCACTTTATTCAACATCTTATCCCTCTAACATCTCTGATACAGCCCGGCACACCCGTTCCTGATCACTTTGGCTCAACCCCGGATACAACGGCAGGGTCACCATGCGCTCATAGGCCTGTTCCGCATGGGGGCATTCCCCTTGCCGGAAGCCGAATCGTTTCTGATAATAGGGATGAAGATAGACCGGCTTATAGTGCACATTAACCCCGATTTCCTTCTGCCTAAGTTCTTCAAACAACACCCTGCGCCCTCCCCTGGTTTTGTCCGGGTCCAGCAGGATCACATACAGGTGTCGGGCATGAACACCATAATCTTCCTTTTTTAAACCCGACACCCCGTCAATGGTGCCAAAGAACAGATCATATTGTTCGGCGATCCGGTTGCGCTGCTCAATCCAGGAGGTTAATTTGTCAAGCTGACTGATGCCCAAGGCACATTGAATATCCGTTATCCGGTAATTCAATCCCGGTGACTCGATCTGATATTCCCATGAGCATGCCTCTGCTCTATGCTGGTGATCCATGTCAATCCCGTGATTCCTGAACTGTTGAATCTTTTCTGTATACTCCTGGGAGTCTGTGGTGACCACGCCGCCTTCGCCTGTGGTGATGGCTTTGACCGGATGGAAGCTGAAGGCGGTCAGATCTGCCACACTGCCGATCATTCGTCCCTTGTAGCTCCCGCCAAGGGCATGACAGGCATCGGCCACCAGCGGAACGTTAGAATCCTTACAGACCGCTTTCAGGGCGTCATAATCACAGGCCTGACCGGCATAATCAACAGCAATCACGGCCCGGGTACGGTCATTTAATTTCTGCGCCACACATCCGGGATCGATCAGCAGCGTGTCTGGATCGACATCGGCAAACACCGGAGTACCGCCTTGATGAACAATCACGTTGGCCGTGGCCGCAAAGGTCATGGGCGGCAGAATCACCTCATCCCCGGGCTTGATTCCCAGTGCTGCCATGATCGCATGTAATGCGGCTGTCCCGCTGCTGACAGCCGCGGCAAAATCAGCACCGGTCAATGACTGCACTTTGGCTTCAAACTTCGCCACCAGGGGGCCGGTGGTCAACCAGTCCGAACGGAGCACTCGGCATACCGCCTGGATGTCATCCTCGTCCAGGGTATGTCTGCCATAGGGTATGTACTTATTGGAATCAGGCATTTCCTGCTTTGCTAATCTTCGATCCGGCACACACACCAGAATCATAATTCATCAGATACGTCACCTGCTGTTTTTTTGAGAATATAGCGATTGGCGCCCCAATGCAAGCCCTGCAGCCGCTGATACTGATTTTTATTGATTATGCCTGCGTTTGAATCTATACTGACCTCGAAACTTTGGACCGAACTATTAGACAGCTGACTGCAATCATGCAGGACCTCCATGGCGATGAAAAAAACGATTCTCTGGCTTATTCAATCCAACCAGGTCACTCCGACCATCCTTGATTTTCTTGACATCAACCGTGAACGTCTCAAAGCGCTGGTCCATCTCGAATTCCTGGTCCCTGATTCATCCCGGGAGATGATGGACAAAATCGGCAAATTGAACCCTAAACGGTTTCAAACCCGAATGGGCAAAGCCCAAAGCTCTTTTCAGGCATTCCTGGCCAAAAAAGAGGCCCTCCAAGAGACTAAATTTGACCGTGGGTTATCGGTTTCTGATGTCTTGCTGCTGGATGATCTTGGCGGAGGCAACGTGCTGCAGCTGGTCCCGGACCTGGAACCCTACAAAGGGGCCGGAGCTGTTGTTGTCCAGATTCCAACGCCCCTGGGTTCATCAGATGCGGAGGAAAAAGTGTTTCAGGCGGTCATTGTCTGGGCCAGACAGAACCGGATTCCGGTCATCGGATATGAGCTGCTGCCCCTGGATACCCGCTGGACGCTGACCGCCTCCCTTGTGGATGCCGTGGTGGTCAGATCCCTGGAAAGCGCGGTTCACCTCAGGCAACAGGGACTTTCCGCACCGGTCCGGATTATGCCCCTGTATGAGGCCACGCTGTTTTCGCCCATCCCCGGGGCATTTCATATCAGCGGTTTGAAAGCCGCCTACCACTACCGCAACCGTTACAATATCCCGGCCGAAAGAACCATTCTTTACATTCCCCATAATGTGGCCATGATTTATGAATACCGGATCCTGATGCAGATCATCCAGCCCATGGCATCCCACCTTCACCTGATGTTCGGTTTCGGCCGCGACCAGGTCCGGGGATCCCACACCCAGCAGGAACTGATTAAAACCGTATGTGAAAACGAATTGTCTAAATTTGCATCCCACTCCTTCCACGACCTGGCCAGCCCTTGGGAAATGCTGCTGGCCGACCGTGTCCTGGCCTGTGCCGCCTGCTTCCAGACCAGCCTGGCCGAGGATCTGAAACTGCGGTCCCTGATCTATGACCCGCTGCTGCCCAAAGAGGCCCACCCGCAAAAAATCAGGACCCCGCTGCCCGAGGATATCCTTGAAGAGCTGGATGCTCTTGTCAAACAGAAGCAGCAGGTCCGCGAGTTCGGGGATACCATTGTGCAGATCGCCAAAGGAAAATAAAAATGAGCGGATTCTGGAAAAATAAAACCGTCATCGCCTATATTGCCCTGGAGCATCACACCCGGTTCATCATACCGGTCATGGAGCGCTTATCTTCCCAAGGGGCCAGAGTCAAATATGTCGTCGGCCAGGCAGAGCGCTCCCAGGAGGTGACCGCCATCGGGTTGGGACTTGATTACGTGCATATCTTTGACTATCTGTCCCAAGGGGATCTCCCTAAAATCCAGAACCATTACCACCGTCTCAGGCAAACCTTTGCCAACTCTCTTAAAAACGATTTCCTGTTCAGCCTGCAGCCGGCAACCGTAACCGACAAGACCTTGCACAGCACGGCCATGGAATTCACCGGTCTTGAAAACCTGATCCGGATGGAATCACCAGACCTCTGTTTTGCCCTGCACGAACTGAACCGGTGGGGCAAGATGTTTGCTTTCCAGGCCAAACAGATGAATGTACCGTTCATTACCCTCCAGGAGGGCCTGACCTATGGACTGGACTTCGGATACTCCGGACATGCCCAGTATTCAACCCTGAACCTGGTCTGGGGTGAACGGGTCAAGAACAAAATGGTGAGTTTTGAAGCCCCTGCTTCTAAGATCATCCCGGTGGGCAACACCCATCTGGCCAGGGAAATAACATTCCAGGCCCAACAGGATATCCGGAAAAGGAAACGACAAGAATTCAACCTGGCCCCCAAACAGGTGGCCCTGCTGATCCTCTCTTCGATCCTGCCGCCGCCGGACCTGTTCATGCCGATTTTCAACGCCGCAGCTGAGCACGACGCACTCGGATTGATTGTCAAATTTCATCCGGCCTGTAAAAAACCGCAGATGGATCAGTGGATCGAAGCTATACCCGAAAACAGACGTGGCCGGGTCATGTTTCTCCATACCCAGCAAAACATGTATGACCTGATTTCCGCGGCAGATGTGTGTGTGCTGGGCCAGCGGAGCACCACAGGACTTGAATCCATTGCATTTGGTAAGCCCTTGGTCAAACTGGCATCTGCTTATACACCCGATGCGCCCTATTCGTTTGTGGATCAGGGTGTGGCCGTAAAAATGGATGCCAAGGCGTTTGCAGATGCCTGGGCTGCAGGCACCGATTTTTCCACAATGATCGACCCCATCAGGCGTGACCTGTTTCTAAAGCAGGAACTGATTGATACCGAAAACGCGATTGAAAATGTGTGCACGCTGTTCCAGAGCGTCATCCAGGCCAACACCACCCCAAAACCCAAAGCCCTGGATATAGAACTTGCCGGTCCTGAGAAGAAGTGGTCATTTCTGGTGCAGGTATCAGATAACCCCGATATTTTCCTGGCCCAGCTTGAAGCCATTGCAATGAACTCCGAAGGGCATGGGTCCTATGAAACCCTTTTTTTCGAACCCCGCGACATGGCCCCGGAACTGAGCCGGGTGCTGGATTCTTTGACCGGTGACATTAAACGGATACCCGTGGCTCCCGGTGCCTTCCCGGCTGAGATGATCAACGCGTCGATTCCCGATATCAACGGTGCACACCTGGTATTCCTTGAAAAGAACCTGGCCCCGTTAAAAGGGTGGCTGAAAGGGCTTAATCAGGGGTTCTCAACCCACGGCAATGGTAAAATTCTGGGGGGACGGATCTGTTCTCCGGACGGACATGTTGCCCATGCCGGCATGGTGGTGGACCATAACAATACGCCTGTATCCGCCTACCTGGACCTGGATATCCGTTTTCAAGGTGCATTAAAGGAGAGACCGTTCCAGATGGTGGATTACTGCCTGGCCCTGCCCCGGGAGCAATTTGCAGCACTTGGGGGATTGTCCGTCCAGGCCGGGCCATTCAGCCTTTTGGATCTATGCCTTAAGGCCACAGAGAACGGCATGGTAAGCGATCCGGTCATTTACCTGCCCGATGTTGAGTTGATTTTTCTGGAGCGGCCAAAACGGGAAGTGATGCCGCCTGATGCAGCCTATTTTTACGGCAGGTGGCATGGAAGGCTTATTGAATCACAGTCCCGACTCCATGAGGCTGATTGCCTCACCCTTCAGGATCTTGCTCAGGCCAAACAGGAAGCTGCGGCTAAATCGATCCGCCCGGCTGCGGGTCTGTCACCTGGTATGGGGAGATGATCTTTCCCTGCCAGCCCAACGCATCCAGTTGCGCTTGAATCTCCTGATAGTAGGTTGATGCGATCAGGATCAGCCAGGAGCGGCTGTGGGCAAGTTCCTTGTCCAACCAGTCCGGTGCATAAGCAATGGTGAGTTTCTTGAATCCGGGAAATCCCATCCCCTTTTTTAAGGGGTTGCTGTCGATGATCACCTCAGGGGTCAATCCGAAATGGTTTACGATCTTGATTCCGCCGGAGCCTGCTCCCCACAGGGCCAGCTTCCTGTTTTCAACTGCTTTGTCAATCCGCATCTGGTTTTGGCGGATCCATTCAGAAAAATCAGGAGTACCGCTGATTCCCTGAACCGGTATGGCAGGTCCTTTCCGATCAAACCAGGTGATCATATTTTGTGCATCCGTGCGTTTGCAGCCCTTTAAAAACCATCCGTAACGCGCCAGCAGGGTTGACAGTGATTGTTTACTGAACAGATGGATATGTTCGATATGAAATGGCGCCAGGCTTACCGTTGCGGCCACCTCATCCAAACAGGGCGTTTCGACCACCAGAATGCTGTAGTCATGACAGACCCGGTTGTGGACCGCAAAAAAATCCTCAGGGTCTGCCACATGCTCGATCACATGACGATGGAAGATCAGGTCAAAGGGCTGATCAATCGATGCGGTGCTTTGGGCTGAAAAAAAATTTTCAACAACCGTGATGCCCAAAGCACGTGCTTTTTGGGCGGAAACCCGGCTGGGTTCAAACCCGACACACTCGACATCCCTGTAGTGCTGACCCATCCGGACCAGGACCTCGCCAGAGGAGCACCCGATCTCCAGCATACGGCAGCGGTCAAAATCCAGATGGAAGTTCTGGGTAATTGCTGCCATAAAGGTTTCCTGCATTCGGGTACCAATACCGGGAGGGCGGGGGGTGTAGTAGTACTGGGTATAGATGCGCCGGAGCAGATCAAGATCAAAGTCCTTTTGAAACCCATGACTGCAGGTTCTGCAGAACTCAAATCCAAGGTTCTTGAAATAAGGCGGAGCAATCATTCCCGGATCAGCTACCGGGTGCTGATACACGGGCTGATGCTTGAGCGAGAGCATGGGAAGGGTGTCACTGTCCCTGCAGATAGGACAGGCGGTCATGACGATTCAACCCACCGGATAACTTCAAAAGCCTCGGCCTTGGGAACACCGGCAAGGCTGCCCCTGAATCGGGCCAAAGACGCCATTGCTTCCAGGGATCGTGCATGGGGAAACGCTCTCAACTCTTTTTCATAGGCACCCAATGCCTGCATTTTCTTTTCCCAGAACGATTCAATATCGACAAACCGCTGGGGCCTGAAGGGTTGATCCGGGCCGTTCCAATGGGTTGCAGACAGGGTTTCGAACGCATAAATGGCCCGGACCGTTTCATCGGGCTGGGGCCTGAACAGGGTCAGGGCAAGATCATGGACCACACGGTGGTCGATATTGAGGTCGCTCCGGGAATGGGTGTATACGCAGTCAAACCGTACCTGTTTTATAGGGGTTTCCGCCGCCTTTATCAATTCCAGCATCGGGTATCGGTCCAGCTGGTTATCCTTAAAATCAAACCGGTGAAGGAGCTGGATCCCAAGGTGTGAGCAACTGTTTTCCAATGCCTGGTCCCGCAGTTCCAGGTCACCTTTCGCAACCTGACTTCGGGAGGATACTCCGTCAGCCATAATCACCAGGTAAACGCTATCACCCTGTTCAACATGCCGGGCCAGGGTTCCACCGCATCCGA
>QZLA01000400.1 GCA_004796375.1 Desulfobacteraceae bacterium | reverse complement strand
TGTTCATGACGGAATGGCTGGGCAATGATATGCGGTGCGAGGCGGGGTATAAAAACAAAAAACGGTATACCCTGACCATGTCTCCAAGTGTGGCTGACCCGTCCGGCCAGGTGGTCAAACCCGGGGACACCATCCTGGTGACCGGTGGTGCCGGCGGCATTACCTTTGAAATCCTCAAGCAGGTGGTACATACCTACAAAACCGATCTGGTGATCCTGGATATCAACGATATCTACAGCACGGATGCGAAGTATCTGGATAAACAGGCGGGTCAGGCAGAACTGATGGGGATGCTCAAGCAGGATATGCCCGAAGTCAAGCCCGTGGAGATCAAGCGGGCCCTGGATCGGATCATGCGCATCAGGCAGTCGGTCGACAATATCGAATACCTGAAGGCACAGGGCGTGGGGGTTACCTATCACTGTGTGGATGTGACGGATTACACTGCGGTGAAACAGGCCGTTGACCGTCATGACCGCATTGACGGCATTTTTCATGCCGCAGGCATGGAGATGAGCCAGTTTATTCCCAATAAGGAGCGGTGGGCATTTGAGCTGGTTGTGGATGTCAAAATCAAAGGATTGCAAAACCTGTTAAGGGCAGCAGCAGACAGGGATTATGGGTTCCTGTTTACCTTTTCCTCTGTAACGGCCAGGTTCGGGAACGAAGGGCAGGTGGATTACACCGCGGCCAACGATTTCTTGGGCAAGGCCCTGTTCCGTGAAAAGCAGCGCCATCCGGAACGGCTGTGCAAGGTATATGCATGGACAGCCTGGGACGGGGTGGGCATGGCTACCAACCCCACGGTGAGAAAAGTGCTTGAAGACCGGGGGTTGCAGTTCCTGCCCATGGATCAGGGGATCAAGTTCTTCATGGCCGATCTCAGGGATGAGACGGAGCAGGAGATGGTGTTTTCAGGGATTGATTACTCTTTTGATATTGACGGTCTGCTTGGAGAACCCCTGGAAAAGTCTTTCCCGTTCCTTGGTGAGGTCGTGTGCGCGTCCGATCAGGAAGCCACATACAAGAGAACACTGGATATTGACCATGACAGGTTCCTTTTGGATCATGCCATGGAGGACACCCCGGTATTTTTAGGGGCCACTGGCATTGAAACCATGGCCCAGGCAGCCATGGCCCTGGATGGAGACAAAGGATATCTCAACGAAGTCAGGGATTTTTCCATCCCCTATGGGATCAAACTGTTGAAGAAACGGCCCAAGGAGATCATCATCCGTTCTGAGAAAACCGGAGACCGCTCAAGCTGTGATATCACCTCGGTTTTCAGAAACCCCAAAGGGGTGGTCATGGGAGATCCCAAACTCCATTACCAGGGGACATATGATTTTTCAAAGCAGGCATTGCCGCCCCAGAAACGGGAAATTCCCGGATTTACACCCCTGGAAAACGCACGGGAGCTGGTGAAATTGATATACCATCCCCAGCGGTTGTTCATGGACGGCGTGTTCAGGACGATCCAGGAAATCCTTTCTTTTGACGGGACCACCCTGGTGACCCGGATCAATGATCAAAGCATGGATGCGTTTTTCAAGGGGCAGACGGATCCCAACTTTATCACCAGCGTTGCACTGCTGGACGGGATGTTCCAGACCGGAGGCGTATATGAGTTCCTGACCGACAGCATCGTGGTACTGCCCTACCGGATAAAAAGCCTGAAACTCTTCTCAAAAGGGGAAAAGCACCGGGATTACCTGTGCATCACAACCCGGACCGCATCGGACAATGAAACCGATACCTTTCAGATGGATCTGGTTACCCCGGACGGGCAGATATTGGTCAAACTGGTTGATTTTGAAATGGTCAAGTTGAACAAATTGTCACCAGAGCACCAGATTTCACATGGTGCCCTTTTGCCAAACGGTGCAGTTGTATAGATTGATGTAATGGTCTGCGGGAAGCGGCAGGCTTCTCGCAGACCGGACTTACTGCTCGTTTCATCGGCCACGATCGCATCGCCTACATCATGTGGCCACCAGGCGGTATGAGGTAAGGATTCCTTTCATCATTGGTCATATCCTTGACCCGCCGGGCCAGTCGATAAAGATCCTGGCCAAGTTCAAAAGGAAGTGCGGCATATTTGCTTCCGGGTACAATCGGTGCACTGGAACCATAGGCATGATTAAACTGGTCAATCGATTCAAATCCCCCTTTTTTCAGGGCCCATTCCAGTTCATGATCCAGCAGCACGTGATGTTCATCCGCATCAAGAGTGTATGACAGGCCGTGCTTGAGGGTGACGTCGGATGACGTGCCGTAATACAGGCCGAATTTCTTAATTTCAAGGTAGTTGGAAACAATGGGTGTTTTAACGGCATATACCAGGTCATGCCCGTCACCGAGGGTTTTAACCATACGTGATTTTTCCGGAAGGTTCAGGTCTGTGGAGTTGACCATCGTGCTCTGACATCCGGCCAGGAATATCAGTGCGGATAGAATGGCTCCCCAGACAAGTATACGTTGATTTATATGTGCAGGAATGTTCATGATCATTCTCCTTTGTTCTTTTTAGAGACTTTCCATAAATGTAAGGCCGTCCCTATAAAAATCAAATATAAATTTGGACAAGCTCTTGATTTGGGTTTGGATTTTATGTTACGGAATTGTTAATCAGAAACAAATTTATTTTTATAAACAATGTTTTGCAGTACAAGTGGCGGTCATGACTGCCACAGCTTAACCTGCAGGAAAGGGGGATGATATGAAACGCCTTATCGTTACAGACAGTACCTCGGATTTATCCGCTGAGCTGGTACAGGGACTGGGGGTGAAGATCATTCCTGTAAACATCATACTGGATGATAAAACCTATAAGGACCGGGTGGAGATCCGGATCCATGATTTTTATCAGAATTTTGAGAGCTATAACAGTATGAAAACAGCACCTGTCAGTGTAGAGGAATACGAGCACGCCTATAACACCCTGGCCGCACCCAGTGATGAGATTATTTTTATCCATTGTTCCAGGCTGCTGAGTAAAACCTATGACCATGCGGTCAAGGTCCATAAAATGCTTCAGGATAAGCATGACTGCAAGGTCAATGTGGTGGACTCCAAGCAGTGCGGACTGGGGTTGGGCCTCATCGTAATCGAAGCCGCCCGGGCAATCAAAGAGGGGCGATCCACCGAAGATGTGCTCGAATTGATCGATACGCTTTCCAACAAGATTATTACCTATATGACGGTACCCACGCTGAAATACCTGAGAAGTAACCAGAAAATCAGCGGCCTGAAATCCATTGTGGCCAATATGCTCAATATTAAGCCGGTACTCGGGGTGGAAGGGGGAAAGATTGTGGTGAAAACCAAGCTGTCAGGAAAGGTGGACAACCTGATGCTTGAAATGGTGGATTATATCAAGAAAGATGTCGGGGATTCTCCGGTAACCATGGGTCTGGCCCATGCCAGAGATACCCGCTATCTGAAAGATCTGCAGGCCATTTTCAAGAACAGGTTTGAGTGCCGTGAAATGTTCACTTCCTATTTCGGTCCCTCTGTCGGCATCAGTACGGGCCCGGAGACCATGGGGGTAACCTTTTTCAAGCACTGATTCATATGGCTTGGGGGTTAAAATTGAAACACCTGTCTTGACTTGAACCGCAGTTTTTAGTTTAACTGTCCTGGGATACCATGTATTCAAATTCTTAGCCCAGGAAAATCAAGTGAAATGCCCCAAGTGCAGTTTTGTCCAGGAGTTGAATCCCGAAGAGTGCCCCCGGTGCGGCATTATTTTTGAAAAATACCACCAGTTCCAGGCACGGAAACACCCTTCCCGGATCCATGAGAAACCGGATCTGCAAACCAGTGATTCAGGCGCAGGCATTGCCGGAGGCCCACAGATTCAGGATGAAGCGGATGTCGAATGGACCGATTCAGGTCTGGCAGGGCTGCTGTTCAGGCCTAAAGAGGATCACAATCCCATTATCTATGCCGGGCAGTGGGCATTGCTGACATTCCTTATATTCCTGGGTATTCGATACATGAGTTTCAGCATCGAGAGCAACAAGATTGCCGCGTCCTTTTTCCATCTGGTCAACCTGCCGTTTCATGAAGCCGGGCATATCTTTTTCAGGCCCTTCGGCCGCCTGGTCACCTCCATGGGCGGTTCTATCATGCAGCTGCTCATGCCGCTGATCTGCATGGCGGTTCTGCTGGTACAGACAAGGGACCCTTTTGGGGGAGCCGTCACCCTGTGGTGGTTCGGAGAAAATTTCCTGGACATGGCGCCCTATATCGATGATGCTCGGAGTTTGAGCCTGCCGTTGCTGGGTGGAAATTACGGATACTCATCACCCTATGGATTTCATGATTGGGAATTCATCTTAAAAGAACTCGGGATCGCACACTGGGATCATACACTTGCCCGCATCGCATTTTTCACGGGGTGCACGATCATGATTCTATCATATATCTGGGCAACATTTCTGCTGATCCGCCAGAGAAAACATCTACTTTAGACTGGAGACGGTTATGAAGACTACATACAGACTGTGTCTGTCCGTTCTATGCATGATTGCCTATCTGATCTGCTACCCTGCTGCAGGGGGTACCAACGATGTCCCCAAATCACTTGAGGACTGGAAAGGGTGGGTACTCAAAGGGTATGAAACCGACCTGTGCCCCTGTTATTACGATAAACCCCAGCCAACGGTTTGTGCCTGGCCGGCCGAACTGTATCTGAACCTGAACGATACAGGCGGGACATTCTCCCAGTCATGGACCATTTATAAAGAATCCCTTGTTCCGCTTCCGGGGGGCAGCAGCGCATGGCCAAGACAGGTGACCGCCGCAGGCCAGGAGGCCATCGTGGTGTCTTC
Source organism: Desulfobacteraceae bacterium (assembly GCA_004796375.1). Lineage (GTDB taxonomy): Bacteria > Desulfobacterota > Desulfobacteria > Desulfobacterales > Desulfobacteraceae > MADRE2. The sequence goes on along the minus strand of QZLA01000400.1, from coordinate 23,928 downwards.
GGCAGATGGCCGGCCGGCAGTTCGCCTGATGCCGGGGACCCATGACATCCAGGGGGGGTTCCTCTGGGGTGAACTGCCTGAAACCATGCGCATCCCCAAAATTTGCGGCCTGGTGAGCCTGAAAATCAATTCAAAGCCCGTGGACCAGGTATATCTTGACCGGGAAAACCGGCTGTATGTCCGGAAGAAGGACCAACAGGGCAGAGCCAGGGACAGCATCGATATCAAGGTATACCGCCTGCTCAATGATCAGATTCCCATGACCATGACCACGTTGCTGAAGATGAATGTCTCGGGAAAATCCAGGGACATGGCGCTTAAAAATATTTTACAACCCGGATTTCTGCCGCTGTCCATCACCTCTCAACTTCCAGTGAAGGTGAATGAGCAGGGGGGACTCAGTGTGCGGATCAGCGCAGGGCATTGGGAAATCAGTGTCGTGAGCCGGTCATTGGAGAATGTGGATCAGATCGGCCTTGAAACCGCTCCCTATGGCAGTGAAACCTGGAGTTTCATCTCCCAGAATCACCTCCGGATGGTCCGGCTCAAAGGGTTGAGTGCCGTGGATCCAAGCCAAACCGATCTGCCTGAGCCCTGGAAAAAATACCCGTCTTTTATTGCAAATCAGGGGGATCAGCTGACCTTCGAACTGATCAAACGGGGAAACCCGGATCCGCCACCCAATACCCTGAACCTGCAGCGGACGCTGTGGCTGGACTTTGACGGCAATGGGTGGACCGCCAAGGATACCATCAAAGGGGTTCGGAACCGCGAAGGTGTCTTTACCATGAATCCGCCCTTTGCCTTGGGACGGGTGACGGTGGATGGGCAGGATCGCCTGATAACGGAGCACGGTCCCCAAAAAATGGCCGGTATCGAGCTGCTCAAAAAGCGGGTGGACCTGGTGGCGGAATCGAGAATTGAGAATAAATATTCACGCTTTCCGGCCACAGGATGGAATATGGACTTTCAGAGCGCCAAAGCGGTCTTGAATCTTCCTGTGGGGTATGGACTGTTCACGGTAAAGGGTGTGGATCGCGCATCCGGGACCTGGCTGGGGCGCTGGACCCTTCTGGATTTTTTCATTACACTGATAATCGCCATTGTCATATACAAGCTCTGGGGGATTCTGCCGGGTCTTCTCGGGTTGGTCACCCTGGGGATCTGTTTCCATGAAACCGGATCTCCCGGCTATATCTGGATCAGCATTCTTTCAAGCGTGGCACTGCTCAAGGCGCTTCCGGATAACCGATTTAGAAAAATGGTGGCCCTGTGGTACCTGGTGTCTGCGGTTATACTGATCAGTTTAGCCGTTCCTTTCATGGTGAGACAGGCCCGTGTGGCAACCTATCCTCAATTGGAAAAGCATGTATACCAGGCCTCCAGGAACTGGATGAATGTCAAACAGAAGCAGGCCGTATCCATGCCTCAAGAATATGATATGGCGGAATCCGAAGAGATGGCGGTTCAGATGGAACCGCCCCAAGCCCCCGTGCCTGCCAAACAGAAACGGGTTAAATCGATAACCGGCGGCTCTGCCGGCCGGTATCAGCAAAAATCGACAGACCCTGGGAAAAGAATGCGCTGGATAGATCCGGATGCCTTGAATCAGACCGGTCCCGGCCTGCCATTCTGGAAGTGGAAAACCCATAACCTGTCCTGGAACGGTCCGGTGAAATCTGTTGAAACCATCCAGGTATATCTGATGCCCCCGTGGATGAATCGTATATTGGGGTATTTACGGGTTATTCTCACGGCACTGCTGCTCATGGTGGTGATTGATGTGCGTGCATTGATGCGGAAAAACTATCAGCAATATCTGCCGATGGCTGTAGGTTTTATCATGATATCCGGGTGTTTCCTGGCAATCCGTCCGGCTGCAGCTGATGGGTTTCCACCCCAACACCTGCTGGATGAACTCAGGCAGCACCTGATTGAAAAACCCATGTGCCTGCCCCGGTGCGCCCAAGTCCCAGTGATGCACCTGAGTGCCGATGGCAAGACACTGGGATTTGAGTATGACATTCACAGTGATGCCCGGATTGCAGCCCCTCTGCCCCAGGTGGGAAACGGCCACTATCCCTTGAAAATCAAAATTAATGATCAACCCGTTGCCGGTCTGTACAGGGGGGAGGGGAATATACGCTATGTGCTTCTGGAACGTGGAATTCACCATCTGAGTGTGCAGTCGTACATCGGCAATGATGAGGAAACCAATGTATCCTTCGACCTGGTTCCCACTCAGTTGCATTTTCAATCCGCGGATTGGACCATCCAGGGGCGGGATACCGAAGGCCGGGTTAAATCCGGTGTCCGGCTGACCCGACGGGTTGAAGGAGCGGATTCTCCATCGGATATTAAAAAGAAATTGAGAAGCCGGTTTGATGATTTTTTCATCCTGGAACGACATATTTCACTAGGGATGGAATGGCGGGTAAGCAACCGTTTGAAAAGAATTTCAGACACGGGGACTTCGGCGGTAATGCAGGTGCCCCTGCTCGCTGGCGAATCCATCATGACAGGGGATTTTGAGACCCGTGACAACCGGATCCAGGTTTCCATGGATGCGGATCAGTCCCAGGTTCTATGGGAATCTGCACTGAAGAAACAGGAAAAACTCCAACTGACGGCCACCCGGTCCAGGGAGTATATGGAGAAATGGTTTTTAAAATCCAGCCCGATCTGGCATGTGGATTTCAAAGGGATACCTGTCATACATTCATTGGACAACCGGGGCGAATACAGTCCTCAGTGGCAGCCCTGGCCGGGGGAAGCGCTCAGCCTCGATATTCATCGTCCTGTAGCCGTAAAAGGGAATATCCTGACCATTGACCGGTGCCGGTTGGCGGTAGCTCCCGGCAAACGATCGGCCAAGGCCACGCTTGATTTGAGGATCCGCAGCAGCAAAGGCGGGCAGCACACCCTGTCTATTCCGGCCGATGCGACCCTGCAGCAGGTGAAGGTCAATCAAAAGGAGCTGCCGGTGAACGCCAAAGACGGGCACGTCACCCTGCCGCTGGATCCGGGACTGCAACTGGTCAGGATACACTGGACCCAGCCCGTTGTATCACCATTACTGACACGGATACCCGATGTGCGGCTCAACCATCCGGCCGTTAATATTGATGTGGAGATCCAGATGCCCAGAAACCGGTGGATCCTCTGGACCACTGGTCCGATGATGGGGCCTGCCGTGCTGTTCTGGACCTACCTGATCGTTATTGTCATGGTATCAATCATATTGGGCCGGGTGAAACTGACTCCCCTGGCCTGGTGGGCCTGGCTTCTCCTGGGTCTTGGGTTGACCCAGATCCCGATCATCATATCCGGAGTGATCGTGACCTGGTTTTTTGCCTTTGGCCTGAGGGGGAAAGATAAACTGCCCCAGGGCCCTGCCATGTTCAACCTGATGCAGGTGACCCTAACCTTTCTGACCTGCCTGGCCATGGCCGGTCTGTTTGCTGCGATATCGACCGGTCTTCTGGGGGTTCCGGACATGCAGATTTCAGGCAACGGCTCGAGTGCCCGCCATCTGTACTGGACCATTGACCGGTTGGAGGGTGTCCGGGGTCAGCTTGGGGGGATTCAGGTAATTTCCTTGAATATTTTTGTGTTCAAGCTGTTGATGCTGACCTGGTCTCTCTGGCTGGCATACAGTCTGGTAAGATGGCTTAAGTGGGCATGGCAGGCGTTTTCCTACAACGGGTTATGGCGTAAAGTACCCCGGAAAATCAAATCGCCTCGATCCGGTTTCTGGTCGTCTAAAAGATCTGCCAAAGACGAGGCATCATCTGAAGAAGAATCCGGGGCAGGGCCGATAGAGCCGCCGCCTCTGAAGGAATAAAACGGAGTCACCTCACGGGGGCTACATCAGGGCCGTGCTGAAATACCTTTCTGCACGGTCAGGCAGGATGGTGGCAATATTTTTCTGGGTCAGGATTTTGCCAAGTTTCTGGGCGGCCCATACATTGGCGCCGGATGAAATTCCCACCAGCAGGCCATGATCCCTGCCCAGCATCCGTGTGGTGTCAATGGCATCATCGTCGGTCACTTCGATCACATCGTCTACCAGCGAGGTGTCCAGAATTTCTGGGATAAATCCGTCACCAATGCCCTGAATTTGATGGAGACCGGGTTCATGGCCCAAAAGGGCGGACACATCCCTGGGTTCAACCGCTACAATCTTGACATCAGGTGCATGTTCCTTTAAGAATTTACCGATACCCTGCAGTGATCCCCCACTTCCCACTCCGGCCACAAATGCATCAATCTTTCCGTCTGTCTGGCGCCACAACTCCTTGGCCGTCTCTTCGTAATGAATTCTGGGGTTGTCCGGGTTTTCAAACTGCTGGGGAACAAATACCTTTGGATCATTGTCTTTGAGCTCCATAACTTTGTTGACGGATCCGTTAATACTGTCTTGGGCCGGTGTAAGAATCAACTCCGCACCCAGGGAGGTGATGAGTTTTTTTCTCTCCTCACTCATATTTTCCGGCATCACGATTTTAACCTTGTATCCCTTGAGGCGCCCGATCAGTGCAATCCCGATACCGGTATTGCCGGAGGTGGGTTCGGCAATGATCGAGTCCGGTGACAGGCGGCCGTCCCGTTCGGCACCTTCAATCATGGCCAATGCCACCCGGTCCTTGATACTGCCGCCGGGGTTCAGGAATTCGGCCTTTGCAAAAATGTTGTATTCCTTCAGATGGATGAGCGGTGTATTTCCAATCAAATTCAATATATTGTCCGTCAGCATTGTCTTTTACCCTTAAAAATAAATATTATCCTGATTGTGTTGCCCTGTTATCTTTTACTTGCCTGCTTTTGTCAAGATCCAATGTGGCGGTGATTTGATCCCAGGATGGTTGGGCGCCGGGCATCATGCCTTGCCGTGTGCGTCAGGGGGTTGAGGGGTTGGGTGTGTTTTCAAAACACCGGTGGCGATGAACCATTGGGCCGTGTAATAGGTGATCATGATCATCAGGTTATGGGCGGGGATGGGGACCAAAAACCGATTGACAGCTATCAATGAGTCCGAGATCACAAACAGAATGGCACCTAAGATGACAAACGGATGATTCGGGCCGCCGATACCGGCGCAAACCCCCATAATGGTAATAATGCACAGGTAGACCATGACCGCCGGGCGTATGTCACCTGCGGCCGGGTACAGGGTGATGGCGAGAATGAGGCCATACAGGATTATTCCTGCTACCAGGATGATCCGGTGCCTGGTCAGGTGACGCCTGAATGTAAATACCCGGATGTAGAGCAGGTGTGCCACTAAAAAGGTACCCAGGCCAAAAATAAAGAGTTGATCCGGGTCCAGCTCCAAAAAGATATCACCGGCTGCGGAAAACAGAAAACCCAGGCTAAGCATTTTCCCCGGTTTTCCCGGGATATGGGTCCGGGAAAGCCCGGCAAGAATCAGTGCAGGCAGTGCCTTGATCAGCCAGGACAGGAAAAAGGGGGAAAACGGTAAAAAGAGAATAAAGACGATGGCGCAAAGGCAGTACAGGACGTTGTACATCGGTTTGGAGTTCAGCCTCATGCCCGGTTGCTCCTTATCCGGATAAACCAGAAAAGTAGCGTAATGCCGGCCGCTGCACCGGTTAGATCCGCCACCGCATCAGATATGGATGCCGTGCGCGCCGGTACAAAGGATTGATGAAGTTCATCCGAAATACCATACCCGAATGAGAGGACCCCAGACAGGATTCCGAGTTTTTTGGAAGTCAGCCGATACCATGTCCCCCCCATGAATGCCCGGTAGATCAGAACAGCCAGTATGGCATAGCATAACAGATGCATTACTTTGTCATCGTGGGGAAACAGGGGATCGGAATTTGTGGAAAAATGGGCAGACTGCCAGTAAATCAAACAACAATAAAGAATTACCGGCAGCCTGTAAAGAACCGTGGGGGATACGAGGCGCCAGAACTTAGAAAGCGGCGCCATCCAGAATTCTTTCCCGGATATGTTTGAGAACCGGCGTCAGGAACTCGTCAAGGGTGATCCCCATTCTCACCTTGCCGTCCAGGGTCCGGATGGACAAGGTGCCGGATTCCTTTTCCTTCTCTCCGATGGTGATGATCAGGGGGATGTAGCTGAGCTGGGCTTCCCTTATTTTCTTTTTCAAGGTCTCATTGCGATGATCTGTTTCGCACCGGATGCCATGGCTTTCCAGTTGCGACTTGACCTCATCGGCATAGGGGCCGAGATCGGTATTGATGGGCAGCAGGATCGCCTGGACCGGGGCCAGCCATAATGGAAACCGGCCGGCAAAGTGCTCTACCAGGATGCCCAGAAAACGTTCAAGGGAACCGAAGATGGTCCGGTGAACCATAATGGGGCGATGCTTATCATTGTCCGCCCCTTTGTAGGTCAGGTCAAATCGTTCAGGCAGGGACATGTCCAGCTGAACCGTACCGCACTGCCAGGTTCGCCCTAAGGCATCCAGGATATGAAAGTCAATTTTCGGTCCGTAAAACGCACCATCCCCTTCATTGAGCTCATAGTCCATACCGTATTTATCAAGGGCGTCCCTGAGACCATTGGTGGCCATTTCCCACTGTTCATCCGTACCGATCGATTTGTCAGGACGGGTGGACAGTTCCAGTTTGAATTTCAGTCCAAACCGTGCATAAATCCGCTCCGCCAGTTTCAATGCCCTGAGTACCTCGTCACCGATCTGGTCAGGTGTCATGAAAAGATGGGCATCATCCTGGTGAAATGCCCTGACCCTGAAAAGTCCGGACAATGCACCGGATAGTTCATGGCGGTGAACCAGGCCGATCTCTCCGGCCCTCAAGGGCAGGTCGCGGTAGGAGTAAGATTTGGTTTTGTACAGAAGCATGCCGCCCGGGCAGTTCATGGGCTTGATGGCGTATTCTTCATCATCAATCACGGAGGTGTACATATTTTCCCTGTAGTTTTCCCAGTGACCGCTTTTTTCCCACAGGGCCCGGTTCAACATGACCGGTGTTTTGGTTTCCACGTAACCGTCCAGTTTGTGCTCATGCCGCCAGTAATCCAGCAGCGTGTTCCAGATTGCAATGCCTTTCGGGTGAAAAAAGGGCATGCCGGCAGCCTCATCATGGAAGCTGTAGAGGTCCAGACGGGTTCCGATTTTCCGGTGATCCCGCTTTTTTGCCTCCTCGATCATGTGCAGGTATTTGTTGAGCAGTTTTTTGTCAAAAAACGAGGTGCCGTACAGGCGCTGGAGTTGTTCCCGGGTCTGGTCCGCCCGCCAGTAGGCCCCTGAAATCTTCATCAGTTTAAACCCTTTGATCATACCGGAATGAGGGATATGGGGGCCGCGGCACAGGTCAACAAACTGGCCGTTTTTATACAAAGAGATCTCCTCGCTGTCATCCAGTTCGTTGATCAGCTCGACTTTGAACGGGTTGTCCTTGAATATCTCAAGGGCTTCTGCTTTGGATACCACCTGCCGTTCAAACTTTTTCTTCTCCTTGATGATCTGTTTCATGCGGTTCTCAATGGCAGCGAAATCTTCTTCGGAGATGGGGTTCATATCGATATCATAGTAAAACCCGTCTGCCACCACCGGTCCGATTGTGAGTTTGGCGTCCGGGTATATATCCAGTACCGCTTCTGCCATCACGTGGGCGGATGAATGCCTCAGGATCTCAAGCGCCTCGTCATCATTTACGGTTAACAGGCTGATGGCGCTGTCCGCTTTAATTGGCGTTTCCAGATCAATCAGGTGATCGTTGATTTTTACGGCCACACAATTGCGGGCAAATCCTTCAGAAATGCTTCTGGCCACGTCCAGGCCGGACGGAAAGTCTTCAAAACTCTTTATACTATTGTCAGGAAGTGTTATGTTTATCATCTTAAATTTTCCATGTTACAGTCATATTCTGGTCTAAAAATTGATCCGAAAATTAAAAAAGAAATTCTACAGTGAATAGGGGGAAACAATCAAGGAAAAAAACCAAAACAGTGCCCTAATTACATCAAATGAGGATTTTGAGAAAATCTGCCGCCGTATGCTGGACAGGACCATCGTGGGTGTAGACCTGGAAGCCGACTCCATGCACTGCTTCAGGGAGAAAGTGTGTCTGATCCAGATCGCAGATGAGCAGGAGGCCTATGTGGTTGACCCGCTAAGCCTGTCCGATTTTTCCCCGTTTAAGACCCTGATGGAGACACCGTCCGTGACCAAGGTGTTTCACGGCTCTGATTTTGATATCAGAAGCCTGGACCGGGATTTTAATATCCGGGTCAACGGGTTGTTTGACACGGAAATTGCCTGCCGTTTTCTGGGTGTCAGGCAACGGGGACTCGGTACCCTGCTGGAGGAGTACTTTAATGTTCAAACCGACAAGAAATATCAGCGGTATGACTGGTCAAAACGTCCGCTAAACGATGAAATGATTGATTACAGCCGTACCGATGTGGCGCACCTGGTCGACCTTGCCGGAAAGCTGACCCGTGGTTTAAACAGTAAACAGCGAACAGAGTGGGCCAAAGAGGAATTCGAGATCCAGTCCCGGGTCAGGTACGAATGCAATCATACATTGCCGCTCTTTAAAAAATTCAAAGGGGCGGGACGGATGGACAATCGAAGCCTGGCCGTTCTGGAGAACCTGCTCAAGCTGCGTCTTGACATCGCAAAGAAGAAGGATGTCCCGCTGTTCAAGGTGTTTGGAACGGATGCGATCAAACAGATGGTCGTGGATAAGCCAAAAACCATGGCGGCATTAAAACAGTCCCGTGCACTGAGTAAAAAGCAGATGAATATGTATGCCGGAAAGTGTCTCGAGGCGATTGGCTCAGCCCTGGTGTTGAGTTCAAAAGACCTGCCGTCCTATCCCAAGTTCAGAAAGCCCAGGCTGTCACGGGACCATGAAGAGATGGTCAAAGCACTGAAACAACTCAGAGATAGGGAAAGCGAACGGGTGGACATTGAACCCGGTTTTCTGCTCAATAATGCCACGATTACGGCGCTGGTTCTGGCCGGGCCTGAAAACACAGAGGCGCTTGGGCGCCTCGAGGGGATGCGGAACTGGCAGGTCCAGGCGATTGGGCAAGAGATCCTTGATACCTTAAAACAGGGTGCATAAAAGGAGAATGTATGGAACTTGAATTTGTGAAAATGCATGGTATCGGGAACGATTTTATCATGCTGGATGACCGGAACCGCCTTATCCAGTCTCATATTTCCTATTCGACCCTGGCCGAAAAGCTTTGCGACCGGCGCTTCGGCATCGGGGGCGACGGACTCATCCTGGCGGTTCCATCACAGGATCATGATATCGGATTCAGGATTTTCAATTCCGATGGTACGGAACCTGAAATGTGCGGAAACGGAATGAGGTGTTTTGCCAAATACCTGTTTGAAAGACAGATCATCACAACCCCCACCATGCGCGTGGAGACCCTTGCAGGTACCATCATCCCGGAAGTGATCCTGGATAGTGGTCAGCAGGTCACTTCGGTGCGGGTGGATATGGGAGAGCCGGTTTTAGAAGCCGGCAAGGTCCCTTTTGTCAGTGATATGGACATCGCCCTGATGGACAAACTGTACCTCGAGGATCAGGTGCTGAGCGTGACAGCGGTGTCCATGGGCAATCCTCATGCGGTCATTTTTGTGGATCAGGTGGATCAGGTCGATATAGCGGCCGTTGGCCGGCAGGTGGAGGTCCACTCCCGGTTTCCGGAGAAAACCAATGTCGAGTTTGTGCAGGTCATTTCAGACAGCGAACTTGACATGCGGGTATGGGAACGGGGCGCAGGGATCACCCTGGCATGCGGAACCGGTGCCTGTGCCACTCTTGTGGCAGCCCACCTCAACAAACTGACGTCCCACAAGGCCCTGATTCACCTGGCGGGCGGTGATCTGGAGATCGAATGGAACCGGGAGAACAATCACCTTTACAAGACCGGACCGGCCGAAGAGTCTTTCAGCGGCCGGGTACGTGTCTGATTTAGGCCCTGCCGGTGCTGCTGATCAGCCAGGATACAAACGCTTCATACCCGCTTGCATCATAATTGGGGGACAACTCATTCATGAATCCGTGAAGGAAAGGGGTTTTCACGCACCTGACCGGTGAATTCCCCTCAGCCGTAATGAACGCTCCGGGACAGGGAGTGATTGAAGGGGTGAGGCTTGCCCCTATGGGTCCCAGTTCACCGATCAACTGGTCCACCTCATATCCGGGCTCACAGCAAGGAAAGATCAGCTCAGTTTCAAATGACAGCCGGATATGACGCACCTCACTGATCCGGGAGGGATAAAAAAGAACGGCTTTTCTCACTGGATCGATCGGATTTGACCCCGTAATTGTTTGTCCGGACAGGTACCAGAATGCCGAGGCACCGGCACTGAACCCGATAAACAGAAGGTTGCGGCAGTCATCCGGCGGTATCTGCTCCCGGATGTTTTTTGAAAGTATCGTTGCATAGGCTTGAATGCCGCCGGTGGAGATGAAGTGTTCATACGCCAGTGATTCAGATTCAAAATTCATGGACTGTCCCAGGTAAGGGTCTGTGAGTTTACATGATTGAATCCTGTTTTTCAGGCGGGTTTCAAGAGAGTTGCACAGGTTCTGAAACGGAACGGTTTTCCCGAAAATGTCACTGGCTATCAGTAAATGCATACTATAATATTGATCATCGGTTTTGAATTGTGGTTATATGGGAAAATAAGGAAACTATCAATAATGAATATCTGTGCCAAGCTCAAGCGAATGTTGAATCTCACCAGACCTGACATGTTTTTTGTGAATCATGTTACCGGTATTCTGTTTTTGGGTATGTTGTTTTTAAGTACAATCTCGAATTTCGGGTGCAGTGTCCGTCAGGCGATTGATCTGCCTGCAGCAGACGAGGCGCTGCACAATAAGGCCGTGGCTTTGATGGGCCGCTATGATTTTGAGTCTGCTCAAACCGTGTTTGCAACGCTTCGGAAAAGACACCCGGATCATGTTCAGCTCAAGGTCAACCATGCCATCTCAATCATCAACCGACAGCGCGAAGGGGATGAAACCCTGGCCCTTAACATGCTCAAAGAGGTACTTGAGGTTCAGGCCGATATCCAGGCCCTTTACTGCAGCGCACTTCTTGAACTCCATATGGGACACCTTGTTCCTGCCCTGGGATATTTTGAGCAGGTACTTGAGAGAGAACCCAAAAACACGGGGGCCTTGTATTTTACGGCAAAAACCCTGATGCAGCTGTCCAGGTATGATGACGCACTGGATCGATTCAACGCGGTGATCCGGGTCGATCCCTTTCTGAGTTCCGCATATTACGGTAAGATCATGACCCTGCGTCAGCTTGGTAATAAAAAGGCGGCCATGGAGAACATCACCCAGTACCGTTTAATCAAGGATAATCCCAGGTCCAGGATCATGGATTTCAAGTATACCAAAATGGGAGAACTGGCAGAGGTCAGGGTACCTGACGCTGCCGTGACAATCCATGGAGAGAAACCTACCGGTCCGCTGTTTGAACCGCCCGTGATGGTGGGGTCGAACCCTGCAGGCGACAGGTATCAAGGTGCCTTGAGCGTATGTGATATCAACGGGGATGGACTGCTGGACCTGTTTTTTCCAAATGGGACTCAGGATGGCGCAAGCCTGGTAATGCTTGGTGCAAAAGAGTGGGAGCGCTTTAAGGCAGCCCCAGAACACCCCCTCTCCAATATAGAGCAGGTGAATACGGCCCTGTGGGGCGATCTCAATGACGACGGCAACGTGGACGTGTACCTGTGCCGGGACGGAAAAAACCAGCTGTGGATGCAGCAGGACAATCTGGGATGGGCATTTGACCGGAAAGCTGGTACAGCAGGCAGGGATGATCTCAATACCGTGGACGGGATCCTTGTGGATGCTGACCATGACGGCGACCTGGATATATTTTTAGTGAACGCCAACGGGGCCAACGAGTTATTCAACAACAACCGGGACGGTTCTTTCAGGCCATTGGCCCATGACCGCAATCTAAAAGGGAATGGCCGACCGTCAAGGACCGTGATTACCCGGGATCTGGATAATGACCGGGATGTAGATATGATTGTAATCAACCAGGAACCGCCCCATGATGTGTATATCAATGAACGCTTGTGGGAGTACAGCCCCGGTCAGAATTACGATGAACTCATCCATGACCCGATAATTGCCATGGGTGCTGCCGATCTGGATGTGGACGGCATCCCCGAACTGGTGACCTGTGATGATCAGGGGAAGCTTGCACTCTGGAAACGGGATGAACAGGAACGATGGCGGAAATCCGTGCTGCAAACCCCTCCGGGTTCAGGGATACCTGCTTTGACTGATCTTGGCCAGGGCAGGGGATCGATCAAGCTTATGGCCGCGGATGTGATCGGAGACGGCCGGGTAAACCTGATCCTGTCCCACGAAAAGGGATGGCAGGTCTTTGACCTGGACGGTCATACGCTGAGACCTGTATTTGAGGCCGTGACCGATATCCCGGATCCGGTCAGGAATATCACCACCTATGCGACGTTAAACGGTCCGGCAGTGATTTCAAACACGGCTTCCGGTGCTTTGAAAGCATGGGCGCCCGGGAAAGGACGGTTTGATTTTTTTCAGTTGTCATTAACCGGTCGAAAAGACCGGGATGCCAACCTCAGGACCAACATGTCCGGCATCGGTACGAAAGTCTATGTACGGATCGGGAATCAATGGCGCGCGGCCGATACCTTCCGGGATCATTCGGGTCCAGGTCAGAGTCTCCAGCCCCTATGTATCGGGTTAAACGGCAGCAAAACAGCCGATTTTATTTCACTGGAGTGGCCCGATGGTGTGCTGCAGACCGAGATGGGCCTAACCGGCAATACCCGCCACAAGATTCATGAAACCCAGCGCCAGATGTCCAGCTGCCCGGTATTGTTTGCATGGGATGGTCACTCCTGGGAATTTGTATCCGATCTTCTGGGGGTGGGTGGTATCGGCTATGCCGTTGGTCCCGGGGTGTATGCCGACCCCCGTCCGTGGGAAAATTTTATGCTGCCCCAGGGATTGATCCATCCTCAGGAGGGACGGGTCAAGCTCAAGATCACCGAACCCATGGAGGAGGTGGAGTACCTGGATGCCGTCAGCCTGGATGTGTATGACCTGCCGCCGGGGTGGTCCATGACCCTGGATGAGCGGATGGGCATTACAGATCCCGGACCTACCGGCAAGCCCGTGTTCTACAACAAAGCGATTTTACCCATCCGGGCAGTCAATGACCGCGGGCAGGAGATCCTGGAGGATATCCTTGAAAGGGATCTGATTGCCGCCCCCGTAGGCCGCCTGGACCGCCGGTTCATCGGTCGGCTTCAGGATGAACATATTCTGACCATCCGGTTTGAGCGGTCGATTACAACCCGGGAAGACCCTCCAGGATCACGGCCGGTTCTTATCATGGACGGGTGGGTGGAATATCCCTATTCACAGACCAGTTTTGCCGCATGGCAGGCCAATGCACCCTATCTTGCGCCAAGCATTGATTACCAGGACACGAGCGGTGACTGGCACCTGCTGTGGGATCAGATGGGATATCCGGCCGGTATGCCCAGACAGATGTCAGTACCCCTGGACCAATTACCGGATGGGGTACATACCCTTCGGATCCGAACCAACCAGGAGATATACTGGGATCGGGTTTTTGTAGCGCTGGCCAGTGAATGCAGTGACGTCAAGCTCCACCGGGCAGGGCTTGCCCGTGCCGGTCTTGAGTATGTTGGATTTCCCCGTCGATTCGATTTTGATCAACGTCGACCCGATTATGACTTCGCTTCAAAGGACGGGCAATGGGCCTCGCGTTTTCTGGAGGGAGATTATACGCGGTTCGGGGATGTGATGGCCCTGTTGACAGCCAAAGATAATGCCCTGGCCATATATGGCCCTGGCGAGGGTGTCCACCTTGAGTTTGAAATTGAACCGGAACCGCCTGTCAAAAACACGACCCGTGTCTATGTATTAAATACCCATGGCTGGTGCAAGGATATGGACCTCTATACCCGGACCGGGGAAACCGTTGGTCCTGTACCGTTTGAAGGTGAAGTATCCCCGGCGGCGCGCCGGCTTAATGACGAATACAATATCCGCTACCGGGCGGGCAGAAACTATTAAGGGCGTCTTGAAACCAATGGTTACCCTAAGTCAAATCCGGTATTTACAGCGGAACCAACGCGTCCTGCTTTGGGTGATGCTCATGCTGGTTTTCTGCATGGTCCCGTTGCTCCATGCCCGGTCACCCCTCTTTACGGAGATCAGCAACGCGTCTGGACTTGATTTTCATCATTTCAACGGGATGACCGGTCAGTATTACTTTCCCGAGATGACCGGCCAAGGCGGCGGATTCATCGATTATGACAATGACGGAGACCTGGATGTATACCTGCTCCAGGGCGCGCTCATGGCCCGCCATGAAACCATGGCCGATGCCCTGTTCCCGTCATCGGAGCAGGTCCCAACGGACCGGTTGTTCAGGAATGACCTGAAAAGGGATGAAGATGGAAAGGTTACCATCCAGTTTACCGATGTAACCCAAACCTCCGGGATCAACGGGGTTGAATACGGCATGGGACTGGCCTGCGGCGATTTCAACAATGACGGATACCCGGACCTGTACATTACCAATTACGGTCCCAATAAAATGCTGTTTAACAACGGGGACGGGACATTCAGGGATGTAACACAGCAGACGGGGACCGGAGATGAATTATGGGGAACATCTGCCGCGGCATTTGATTATGATCGTGACGGATGGCTGGATCTGTATCTGGTCAACTACGTATACTTTGATGTCAATGATCACAAACGATGCTATGCCAATAACAGTAAGCGGGATTATTGCGGGCCATCCGCATTTGTATCCCAGAAAGACCGGTTTTTCAGAAACAAAGGGGACGGCACCTTTGAGGATGTCACCCAGAAAGTGCTTGTGGATTATCAGCCGGGATCAGGCCTGGGGATCGTGACGTTTGATGCCAATAATGACGGGTGGCTGGATATCTATGTGGCCAATGACGGTCAGCCCAACCAGTTGTGGATCAGCCAGGACGGGCAGTCCTTTATGGATGAGGCGCTGTTTGCCGGTGCCGCAGTGAACATGAACGGCCAGGCTGAAGCCAGCATGGGGATCGGGGCCGGGGATTTTGACAATGACGGTGATGAAGACCTCATCATGACCCATATCATGGGAGAGTCCAATACCCTGTATCTCAATGACGGGACGGCATTTTTTGAGGATCGGACCATTGCTGTGGGCCTGTCAGCCATCAGTCTCGCCTATACGGCTTTTGGAACCAACTGGCTGGATGTTGACAACGATGGGTGGCTGGACCTGTTCATGGGTAATGGTGCCGTCCTGGTCATTGAAAGCCTGGCCTTGAAAAATGATCCCTACCCGTTGCACCAGTCCAACCTGTTGTTCAGAAATGAGCAGGGCGTTCGGTTTAAAGATATCACCGCAACGGCCGGACCTGCATTTGCGCTGTCTGAGGTGACCCGGGGAGCCGCTTTCGGGGATATTGACAATGACGGGGATATCGATATTCTGTTAAGCAATAATAATGGTGCGGCCAGACTGCTGCGCAACGATGTGGGAAACAAAAACAACTGGGTCGGGTTAAAGCTGGTTCACCCACAAACCGGTTCTGATGTTCTGGGCACGCGGGTGATCCTGCAAACCGCTGAGAAAAAGACCATGCTTCGCCAGGTGAGGATTGAGGGAAGCTATTGTTCGACCAATGATCCAAGACTTGTGTTCGGGCTGGGCCAGCAGGAAACGGTTCAGGCGGTCGACATCCTGTGGAACGACGGCACCCGGGAAACCTGGACCTCACCCAGTATCAACCAGTATTCTACCCTTAAAATGGGGCATGTAAATAAGCGTCCATAAAATGAAACATGATCAACAACACCTTCAGGAGTCTTCATGAATCTTTCCACACAACATTTTAAACCACGTATTATCTTACTCTTCATCTTCTGTTTTGCCTTCAGCACCGCCGTGGTGAATTCCCAGGAGACGACACCGAAACTGATGCCCATTCCCCATCCCAAGCTGGATCATCTGGAAAAGGAGATATTTGACCAGCTTTCCCAGGGCCGGCAGACCATGGAAAAGCATATTGCAAACCCGGAGCTGGATGGTGTGAACCGGGCACTGGCCTATGGAAAACTGGGGCATCTGTATCATACTTATGATTTTGATGATGCCGCCGAGGCCTGCTACTACAATGCGGCCCTGCTGCACCCCACCGTGTACCGCTGGAATTATTGCATGGGGTATATCCTTGAAGACAAAGGGGATATGCAAAGTGCGCTGGTGTATTATAAGCGTGCGCGGTCCATCCAGGTGACATCGGACCTGGTGTATCTGGTGAATATCCGTATCGGGGACTGTTATAAGGCACTGAATCAATTGGATAATGCCGGTTATGCATATGAACTGGCTGAAGAGATTCTGCCGGAAGGCGCAAGTATCCTGGCCCGCCTGGGAGAACTGGCATTTGCCAGAAAGGAATATGAGAGGGCAGTGGGATATCTGACCCTTGCCCTTGAAAAGGCACCGGGCGCCAACAAGCTGCATTATCCCCTGGCCATGTCCTACCGGCGGTTGGGGAAGATGGATCTGGCCAAAGACCACCTGGCCAGGCGGGGGAAGGTGGGGGTTCAGCCCCCGGATCCGTTGCTGGATAAAATCGCCGGGCTCAAACGGGGGTTCAGGGTCTATATTCTTCAAGGGAAAAAGGCATTTTCAGCCAAGCGTTACGAGGAAGCCCTGGAATATTTCAAACGGGCTGTTGCGTCAAACCCTGAAGATCCCAGCGGTCATGTGAACCTCGGGACCACCTATGTGTTTTTAAAGGACTATGACAGCGGGCGGAAAAGCCTGGAAAAGGCACTTGAGCTGGACCCTGATAACTTGACAGCCCACTACAATATGGGGGAGTTCTGCTTTTATGCGGAGGAGTTTGACAAAGCGGTCCATCACTTGGGTGTTTTCATCAAACACACCCCTGACGATGCCTATGCCCACCTGATGATTGCCAATGCTTACCGGATGAACCGGCAGCCGGATGAGGCCCGGCAACACTACAAGAAGGCGATTGAGCTTGATGTGAGCCTGGAGCACGCCTGGGTCAACCTGAGTACCCTTTTTCTGGATTATCAGGCCTACCATGAGGCAATCCAGATTCTTGAAGCCGGGTATGAGAAATTGCCCCACAATGTGATGATCGCTCACCAGCTGGCCCGTTATCTTGCAATGGTTCCGGAGAAAAAGCTGAGAAACGGCGCCCGGGCTGCCACGATTCTGGAAAAGGTGATTGAAAAACATCCGGATTATGACGTACTCAAGTCCATGGCCATTGCCAAGGCAGAGCAGGGCGATTGTGCACAAGCGGTGTCTTGGATAGAAAAAGCCATTCAGGCGGCCAGGCAGGACAGCCTTTCAGAAGATGTGATCAATTCGCTGAATCGAAACATGGCACATTTCAAAACAGCAAAGCCTTGCAGTCTGCCCTGAAAAGGGGCTTTGAGAACAGGACCGATTTATGATATCAGGGAATAACAGTTTGAGGGCACCGTCCTTCTTTACATTCAACCCGTAAGGATCGAATCATGGTCTTTTTATACCCGTTCAATAACGTTTCAACCCGTTTCCATTCCACTGCCATTGCATTGAAAACCAAAGGATTAATTCTTTTTGCTGTTTTAGTATCGATAATCTTATTAACCTGTCCGGCATATCCGGAAGCTGAAGGTCCGGATCTGGTCTTTGTTCAGATGCCTGTGACCCATCAGTCGATGGGTGACCGCTACACCGGCGGCTGCCGGATTGTACGCTGGAGGGCAGTGGACCAATCATTGACCCTTTTGACGCCTGACTTTTTTTCCGCACTTGATCCGTCTGTATCGTTTGATGCAAAGACCATCCTGTTTTCCGGAAAAAAGGGGCCCGAGGATCATTGGCAGATTTACCGCATGAATGTGGACGGGACATCGATCACCCGGTTGACCCAAGGGCAGGCGGACCATGTATCCCCCCTGTATGTGGGAGATCTCTTTTACCTCAATGACCAGGCCCCCACCCGGCAGATGATCTATCTCAAACGCTCTCGTGATAATGCATTGGCACCGTTTTCACTGTTTGCGTCCAAGCTGGATGGTTCCAATCCCCGGCAGGTGGGATTTAACCTCCTTTCCGATATGGCGCCCGCAGTCATGCCCAATGGACGGCTGGTGTTTTCAAGTGGGCTGAAAACCACTCAGTGGATCGGTTCAAGACTGATGGCCATGAACATTGACGGCACAGATCTGATGCCCTTTACCGGTGATCAGGTGATGTCAGCCTTTCAAAAGATGCCCGCAGCCGGATTCAACCGGCGTCTCTACTACGTGGAAACAGACAGCGAGCAATACCTTGCCGGCGGGGTCATTTCAAGTGTATCCCAGTATCGGTCTTTGCACTCCTACCAGACAGTGACCCATAGCGGGCAATACGAATTTCACAGCCCGTGTCCAACGCCTTCTGCATTGCTGGTATCCTACAAGGAGAGGCAAAAGGGGCTGCCCTACCGCCTGGGAATCCTCAGGACAGATGGTTCACAGAAAGGTGATACATCTGTGACGCCTGTTGTTTCCGTAAACGGATTTCACTGCGTGGATGCCCAACCGGTTCTTACACGGATCAAGGCCAGGGGGCGGTCGTCGGTGGTGGGGTTTAAGTACAAGGATACCGGTGCATTGTTCTGTATGGATGTCTATGAAAGCGACCGTGAGGCGATCCTCAGCAACGTTCCCAGGGGATCTGTAAAACAGGTCCTGATTGCCCAGAGCGGAATGGCAGCAGCCGATGAATCCATGCCCAAAGGAATGACCGGTTCAGAAAAGGTCCAATTTCACCACCGCATTATTGGAAAGGCACCGGTTGAAACAGACGGGTCTTTCCACGTCCGCCTGCCGGCAGAAATTCCGTTGACCTTCTATCTTCTGGATAAAAATGGAATGAGCCTTGGTCGGCAGAACTCCTTTTCCTGGGTCATGCGTGGGGAAAACCGGGGGTGTATCGGATGCCATGAGGACCGTGAACTGTCACCGCCCAACCGCTTTATAAAGGCCGTACAGCGTCCTGAAACCCGCCTGGAGTTCTCCAAAAAAACCGCTGCAACCTTTGATTTTACCGGCCGGATCACGCCCATTGTTGAATCCAACTGCAGATCCTGTCATTCAAACGGAAGAAATAAGCTTTCCTTTGAAGATGAAGGGGAAACCTATAAAGCCCTTGTTCAGACAAACCCGTCCCATACCGGCCCGGCGTGGGTACGACCCTATAAGCCCTTGGAAAGTAATTTGATCAGATATCTGTACGGTCTGGACCCGGGCGGGTCTGATACCGCATTGAACCGATGCAGGATGGATCTTACACCCGAACAGAAACAGATCCTGGTAGACTGGGTGAACCTGGGGGCCAGTTATAACATTCCGGATCATACCTTTACATCAACCGAATCCAAATGAAACCTGGAGAAAAATATATGAAACCGTGTAGGCTGCTCATCTGTTTTTGGGCCGGTGTTACCCTGTTGGCAGGATATGGCACCGGGTTTTCCACAAGTGGGGCATTGCCCCAGCTCAGGGATATTTCCCAGCAGGCTGGTATCCGGTTTATCCACAGTTTCGGGGATGAAAAACTCTCCAACATCGTGGAATCTGCCGGCGCAGGATGCGCCCTGATCGATTATGACCGGGATGGGGATCTTGATATATACCTGGTGAACGGATCCTATGAGAAAAGCGTCAATCATCCCCAGGGAAGACAATTTTCGGGAAAGTTGAAAAACGCGTTGTACCGGAATGACGGTCATAACCGGTTTACAGACGTCACTGGATCGGCTGGTGTCGGGGACACCGGGTATGGTATGGCTGTCGTGGCAGGGGATTACGATAATGACGGAGATCCGGACCTGTATGTGACCAATTTCGGACCCAATGTTTTCTTCCGGAACAACGGTGATGGCACATTTACAGATGTGACCCGTAAGAGCGGTGTCGGGTGTGACCTCTGGTCCCTGGGAGCCACATTTCTGGATATGGATAACGACGGATGGCTGGATCTGTATGTGGGCAACTACCTGGCATATGACCCGGAGTACCGGTACTTTTATGCAGGCGACGGTTTCCCCGGTCCCCTGGCCTATTCAGGTCAGCCGGACATTCTTTTTCGCAACAACGGTGACGGGACCTTTACCGATATCACCCGAAAATCCGGTGTATACAATCCCGACGGCAGGGCCATGGGGGTGTCGTCCTGTGATTTTAACGAAGACGGGTACACCGATATCTTTGTGGCCAATGATGCCATGGAGAATTATATGTACAAAAACAACGGCAACGGGACATTCACCAACATCGCCCTGTTTGCCGGAACCGGTTTCGGGCAGAATGGAGAGGCCACATCTGCCATGTCCCCGGAATTCGGGGATTTTGACCGGAACGGCAAAATGGATATCCTGATACCGGATATGGGTTACAGCTGTCTGTTTCTTCACAGCGGGACCGAATTTTATACGGAAGTATCATCCCTGACCGGCCTTGCGGCCATCTGCGGTCAATACACCAGCTGGTCCGGAAATTTTTTTGATTTTGACAATGACGGATTCCTGGATATCCTGATTACCAACGGGGACAGCCATTTTTTTGAGCCGGAGGAGGACCTGGTCCTGCTCAATACCGGCCAAAAAACCTTGAAAAACGTGTCCCGTCTGCTGGGAAAAGATTTTTCCCAAAAAGGCATGGGCAGGGGATCTGCCGTGGGTGATATCGATAACGACGGGGATCTGGATATCCTGATTCTCAATATCGGCGGCCCACCCGCACTGTATGAGAATGTGGGCGGGAACAGCGGGAACTGGCTGATGCTTGATATCTACCCCGGACAAAAACACCGGCAGATCGTGGGGACAAAAGCCACGGCCAGGATCAAGGGGGATTTGCATGTCCGCCATATCATGACCAGTACAGGCTACCTGTCCCAAAGTGACAGCCGGCTCCATTTCGGGCTTGGGAGTGCCGGCATGATCGATGTGATTACATTGACCTGGCCTGATGGCCAGCAGACCACCCTGGAACAGGTACCGGCCAATCAGATGGTTACGGTGACCGCGCCGTAACAAAGAACTGTAAAGGAATTGATTATGCGTATCGCCCATAAAGATGTTAAGAACACAACCCGGTTCCTGGTGATTCTTTTACTAGCCGTATGCAGTGGATCCATCCTTTTCTTGCCGGTTTTTACGGGACAGGCCACGGCAGATGCGGTGCCCACCCGCTTTTTCATGGGAGAGAAAACCTGCCGCCAATGTCATCACAAAGGAGAGGCAGGCGGTCAGTTCAATGTGTGGCGGTTATCTGCCCATGCAACCGCTCATGCAACCCTGGCCATGGAGCAGTCGATCCTTATTTCCCGGTTGTCCGGCATCGGAGAAGAGGTGTTTGATACCCCGGTCTGCCTGGGGTGCCATGCCACGGCAAGTGACACGGAACCCTGGCAGAGGGATGCGTCGTTTCATATAGAAGATGGTATCCAATGCGAATTCTGCCACGGCCCGGGAAGTGAGTATGCCGATGAAAAGATTATGAAAGATCCCGAGGCTGCTAAAAAAGCGGGTCTGATGAAGCCTGACGAATCGGTCTGCATGACCTGCCATGAGCACAAGGGATCCCACAAGGCCACCATGGAAAACCAGGTGGTCAGATTTGAGCACCCGGTTAAAGGACAGGTTTATTTTTCGTTTGAAAAGGAGTTTAAGAAAATCGCCCACCCGATCAAAAAGGGTGAGGTGAGTTCTCAGGGTGCACAGCCGGATGACATTGAAAAATATACAGGGGCATTTGCCTGCAAATCCTGCCATTCCGGTAAAAAGAAAGGGTATGTATACAGCAAGTGGCGTCTGTCGAAACACGCCAGGGCCTATGCAGAGCTTGGGACACCTGCCGCTATCAGCGTTGCCCGGGACAAGGGTGTCACTGGTGATCCCCAACTGTCATCAGAGTGTCTTGACTGTCATGTCACACGGGGGTTTTATCCGGCAGCCGGTGATCCGGGCGGTAGCGGTGGACTTGACCCGGCGCAGGGGGTGTCGTGTGAAGGATGCCATGGCCCCGGAAAACAGTATGCAGATGAATCCGGCCACCATGAAAAGATGAAACGGCCCAATGAGCAAACCTGCCGGACCTGCCATAACGGGTATCACGGCAAATCATTTGATCCTGAAACACACATGGCGGCTATAAACCACGGTGTGATGCATCCCGAAAAGCCAGTTCCTGCAAAGATAAATGAAGAACATATCCGTTACAAGACCCCGTTTAACCTGGCGGCCAGCCGGGACGGCAAGCGCTTGTACGTGGCATGTGAAGCATCGGACAGTCTGATTGTTGTAGACCTTGGGACCCGAAAGGTTATCAGCGAGGTGCCGGTGATGCGCCTGCCACACGGTGTGTTCCTATCTCCCGACGAGTCACGGGCCTTTATCAGCAACCGGGGGTCGGACACGGTATCTGAGATCGACACCCAAACGCTGAGGGTCGTCCGAACCATCGATGTCGGGGATGAACCCCATGATCTGGGGACCAACTCAGAAGGGACCATCTTGTATGTTGCCAATACCGGCTCCCACGATATCTCGGTGGTCGATCTGGAAAAAGGTCGTGAGATCAAGCGGCTTTCCGGCGGCCGCGGCACGTGGGGCCTTGATATCAGCCCGGACAACAGCAGGATCTATGTGACCAATAACCTGTCTCATTTTGTACCGTTTAGGACCACTTCGCAGTCCGAGGTTTCCGTGATCGATACCAGCGACCATACGATCAAGAACCGGATCATGGTCAAGGATGCCAACCTGATCCAGGGCATCGACTTCGCGCCTGATGGGGAGTTTGCAATGGTAACGTTGCTCAGGACCAAGAACCTGGTACCCATCGTTCGGGTGGTCCAGGGGTGGATGATCACCAACGGGTTCGGGATCCTCTGGAAAGACGGCACCGTGGATCAGCTGCTCATTGACGGTGTGGATGATCATTTTGCCGATCCCACCGACGTGGTGATCACCCCGGACAGCAGGTATGCGTTTGTCTCCGGTGGCGGGGTCAATGAGGTTGCAGTCCTTGATATCAATAAGATCAAGGCGGTTCTGAAAAACAGTGATCCAGAAAAACGCAAAGAGTTGCTGCCCAACCACCTGGGGATATCAGAAGAATATGTGGTGAAACGGATTGCAGTTGGGCACGGCCCCAGGGGACTGGCCGTGTCTGCAGACGGCCGATCTGTCTATGTGGCGGATGCGTTGAGCGATGCTGTGTCTGTGATCGACACCCACACCCTGGAGAGGACTCATGTGATCGATCTGGGCGGGCCGGATGTGATCACCCAGGTTCGAAAGGGGGAACGGATCTTTCACTCCGCCAATGTCACCTGGGGAAGGCAGTATTCCTGCCACTCCTGTCACCCCGATGGCGGGATCGACGGGCTGGCCTACGATATCGCACCGGATGGTCTGGGGGTGAACCCCGTGGATAACCGCACGCTGAGAGGCATCCTTGATACCGCCCCCTTTAAATGGACCGGAAAAAACCCCTCTTTAAAACGGCAGTGCGGGCCCAGGCTGGCCGTGTTTTTCACCCGGATCGACCCCTTTACACCAGAGCAGGCCCAGGACCTTGAGAGCTATATCTGTACCATTCCAAGGAACCCCAACCGGTATCTGAACACTGAAGAGATGACCGATACCCAGAAACGGGGGAAAGCGATGTTTTTCAGGACCCGGACCAACGAAGGAAAGGAGATCCCTCTCAAGGACCGTTGCGACACCTGTCATCCCGGTCCCTATTTTACTAACCGGAAACCCGCTGAAGTGGGCACCCAGTTCCCCATGGACAC
>QZLA01000158.1 GCA_004796375.1 Desulfobacteraceae bacterium | reverse complement strand
TCCGCACAGTGTGGCACTGGCCGGGTTGGTCCCGTGGGCTGTATCCGGTATCAGGATCTTTGACCGCTGCCTGCCCTGCTTGGCATGGTAGGCGTGGATGACCAGCATCCCTGCAAGCTCACCATGTGCGCCTGCGGCCGGCTGCAAGGAGACCGCCTTCATCCCGGTGATTTCCGCAAGCAGCTCTTCAAGATGGTACATCAGTTTTAATGCACCCTGGGAGAAAGATTCTCCAGCCAGGGGGTGTGCACCTGCAAATCCCTGTCTTGCCGCCTGTACCTCATTGGTTTTCGGGTTGTACTTCATGGTGCAGGATCCTAATGGATACATGCCTGAATCCACACCAAAATTCCATTGGGACAGACGGGTGTAATGCCTGACCACATCGAGTTCTGAGAGCTGGGGCAGGTTGGGGGCATCCCCGACAAGGTCTGCACTCATCTCGGCACGGTCCACATCCTGTGTCGGTATGGAGATCCCGCATCGCCCGTCTCGGCTTTTATCCCATATCATGGCTTCCTTAAAAATCAGGCCACTGGTTCCGGGTCGACTGATCATGACTGCACCTCCTTTGCCAACTGGTCAATTTGATCTTTTGAAACCGTTTCTGTTGCACAGAACAGGTAGTGGTTTTTAAGTTCCGGATAGAAAGGTTCGAGATCCAGCCCGGCAAATATACAGTTTTCGTTGATCAGGCGGGACCTTGTTTCGGCAAACCCCTCGGGTACCTTTAAAACAAACTCGTTGAAAAACGGTGCATCAAACGCACTTTCAAATCCGGCACTCATCAGGCTTGATTTAAGATAAGCGGCTTTATCATGATTTAACTGAGCAATATCCCGGATGCCGATCTTGCCGACACTGGAGAGATACATGGCCGCCGTCATGGCATTCAGTCCGTTATTTGAACAGATATTTGAAGAGGCTTTCTCTCTTCTGATGTGCTGTTCACGGGTGGCCAGGGTGAGGACAAATCCTTCCTGATCATTGGCATCCGTGGTTTTACCGATGAGCCTTCCCGGCAGGTTCCGCATCTGCTTCTTGGTTCCGGCAAGCAGTCCCAATCCGGGTCCGCCAAAAGATTTAGGCAGCCCCAGGCTTTGCCCTTCGCCGGCGACAATTTCAGCGCCAAGACTTCCCGGGCTTTTAAGCAGGCCATAGGCCAGAGCTTCGGTAAACGATGAAATGAACATGGCTTTCTTGTCATCGGCCGCCTGTTTGAATGCAGCCAGATTTTCAATGTTTCCTAAAAAGTTAGGGGATTGAACCACAACGCCTGCGATATCATCCATTTGAGCCAACGCGTCAATATCGGTCAGTCCTGAAGCGTTTGAGGGAATTTCAACCAGCTCAAATCCAGATGGGGTGATATAGGTGTTGACAATCTGTCTGTGGTAAGGGTGTACCAGGTTCGAGACGGCAATCTTTTTGGTTTTCCTGTTTTTTCTTAAAGCAATCAGGCAGGCTTCGGCCATTGCAGTACCGCAGTCATAATGGGATGCTGTGGCAACATCCATACCGAGCAGCTCACAGATCATGGTCTGGAACTCATAGATGCCCTGCAGTGTCCCCTGGCTCACTTCCGGCTGATACGGGGTATAGGCCGTGGCAAATTCAGACCTTGAGATCAGGTACTGGACGCTGGCGGGGATATAATGGTCATAATTACCCGCTCCCATGAAACATTGATAGTTTTTGCAGGCAATATTCTGGGATGCCAGGTCCTCCATGTGTGCGTTGAGTTCCCATTCGGTCAGTGACGCCGGCAGATCAAGCCCCTCACTTGTTTTTAATTTCGCAGGTATGCTGTCAAACAGCTCATCAATAGATTCACAGCCTGTTTTTTTGAGCATACTGTCAATATCTTCTTTGGTATGTGGAAGGTAACGCATGATATTATCCTTTCAACATGTCAAAATAAGCTCCCTTATCCATCAGCTCATCCAACTCTGACAGGTCATCTGGCTTGACTTCAATAATCCAGCCTTCATCATAGCATGACTGATTCACCAGTTCAGGTGCATCTTCCAGTGCTTCATTCACTGCAACGATCTCACCGGATATGGGAATGTACATTTCCGAGACCGCTTTTACAGACTCCACACTGCCGAACTCGTCCTCTTTTGAAAAGGTGTCACCCACTTCCGGCATCTCGACAAACACGATCTCTCCGAGCTGGTCCTGTGCATAGTCGTTAATTCCGATGCGGATGGTATCACCCGTCTGTTTCGCCCATTCGTGATCTTTTGTGTATTTCACATCTTCGGGTAAGTTCAGATCGTCCAGTTCTTTCATGCTTAAACCTCCTTGCTTTAAGGGTTGTTAACAATTAAATAAAATGGCTGATTTTTTTTCTGGCAGTCCTGTCCGGCCGAATGTCGGAAAGAACCGTTACCTTGATTTTTCGTTTTCCCTCAACCAGTTCAAGGGTCGTCCCGGGTTCAATGTTAAGGGAAACCTTGATAAACCCGCAGCTTATCCCCTTGGCCTTGAATCCGTCAGGCAGATCGGGAGATGCAATGCTCAGTATCCTGTCCCCATGCCAGCCAATGGCCATGTCT
This sequence comes from Desulfobacteraceae bacterium, assembly GCA_004796375.1. Lineage (GTDB taxonomy): Bacteria > Desulfobacterota > Desulfobacteria > Desulfobacterales > Desulfobacteraceae > MADRE2. Next base: position 17,320 of record QZLA01000158.1, on the reverse strand, counting down.
GTCGCACAGGTCAGGACATGGCCGATGGTTTTGCCGTCACTGTCAAGCACCTGGGTATCCTTGCCCGAACCGACCTTTCTTAAGGTATCACCGGCAAAGGGCACGATATAGTCGCTTCCTGAATAGGATTCTATGGCTTTCCGGCCCAGAAAGGGCTTTGTAAAGGTCATTTTATCTTGAGAGTAGGGCAGTGCAAAATCCCAGGGGTGATTAACAAATACCCAGTCACCGATATCCTGATGGGAAAGCGGCAGCACCGCACCGGCCCTGAGTGAATCCCTTGAACCAAGTCCGCAGGCCATGATGTCAAAGGGTTTGCCGGCCCCCAATATATCCTTCCACAACTGAACAATGGCATCCGGAGCGATAAAAATTTCAAACCCGAACTCACCGGTATACCCGGAACGTGACAGGAGCAACGGGGTGTCGTTTTTAAGCCGGACATCATCAGCAAAAGAATTGGCAGGATCAAAGTGGCCTTTGAATGAAAAATAGGGCATGGTTTCAAAGACCGATTCCGGGTTTTTCAGCACCTGGGACAGGATTTTGGCAGAATTCTTCCCCTGAATATCCATTTTTGCCACCTGTCCGGACAGGTCGGTAACTTCTACGCTGAATCCGGTGTTGTTCGAATTGAGGTGTTCGGTAATAACGCCCCCCATACCGGCATTCACGCATACCATATAAAGAGACGCGTCAAATTTATATACGATGGCGTCATCCACGGAAAAACCGTTATGATCGAGAAACGCACCATATACACACCGCCCTGGCTTTAACGGGGTAAGATCCCTGGTAAAGCAGTATTGAAGCAGATCAAATGCGTGATCCCCCTCAACCCGTATACAGGCCATATGGCTGGTATCAAAAATACCCGCGGAATTGATCACAGCAAGGTGTTCATTCTTGACGCCGGTGTCATACCACAAGGGCATGTCATACCCGCCGAAATCAGCCATATTGGCACCGGCATCCCTATGCCATTGGTTTAAAGGAGTGGTTTTAAGCGAATTTTCCATGGGGTGTTCCTTTAAAATGTAGGATTAATAAATATAAGGGACCTTAAGGTTATAGGATTTATAGACCACAAAGGTTTCTACAGAACCGATCCCGTCAACCTTGGATATCTCTTCGGTGTAGAATTCAAGAAGGCCGAACCCCTTTTTAAACAGCACCAATACGAGAAGATCATATCTGCCTGTCACAACGGCGACAGAAATAACACCTTTGAGTTTACTGATTTCCGCCCCCTTTTCGACCAGGTTCATTTCAGACAATTTAATACCGATGAGAACGGTCCGGTGGCCGGGAAGTTTTTCAGGATCAACCAGCCCGCAGATTTCAAGGACACCCTCCTCCTGAAGCTTGTTCACCCTGGCACGAACCGTATTCTCCGTAATGGAGAGGTGATCAGCAATTTTTTTAAAGGATTTTTTGCCCTCAACCAGTTCCCGGATAATATCAATATTTGTTTTGTCTATTTTCATGAATACCTCATTTTTATTGAGCAAAACTTTAAGATAAGTCACTTTTTAAATTATTTTTCTTGAAAAATACCTGACGATAATGATAATGTCAAATAAATTTTAATAAAACTTATGAAAAAATAAATTTTTTAACAAAAAATTAAGGTAAATCATTTCATACACGGGTTTTGGTTTTTACAAACAAGGAGAATCTCATGGCAGTTAAACTTGCAGTTATCGGCGGCGGCCCGGGCGGGTATGTTGCGGCAATACGGGCAGCATCCCTGGGTGCTGATGTCACGATCATTGAAAAGGAAAATTTCGGCGGGACCTGCCTGAACTGGGGCTGTATCCCTTCAAAGATCATGAAAAATTCTGCTGATCTCTACAACAAACTGAAAAAAAGTGCATCACTGGGCATCACCATCACCGGTGAATTGTCCTTTGATATGGATGCGCTGATGGAGAGAAAAAACAAGGTCTTAGAGTCCCAAAGAAAGGGGATTGAATCCCTGCTTCAGGGCCATCAGATCAACATCGAGAAGGGAAGGGCAAAGATCGTTTCTCCGGGACACATCGATGTCGCGGATACCGCTACCGGTAAATCCATCGGGGTTGACTATGATCATTTGATCATCGCTACCGGTACAGAGCCGCTCAATGTGTCAGACTTCCCCTTTGATCATGAGCGTATCCTGTCCAGCAATGATATCCTTGAGATAGATTCCGTGCCGGAGTCCATTGTTATCATCGGCGGCGGTGTTATCGGGTGTGAGTTCGCGTTTATTTTTGCATCACTGGGTTCACAGGTTACGGTGGTGGAAGCCCTGTCCAGGCTGCTGCCCTTGCCGGCAGTAGATGAATCCTGCTCCAAGATCCTGTTACGTGAGATGAAAAAGGCTAAGATCAAAGTGATCTGTGATACCGTTGTCACTGGTGCTGTTCAGAATGGCGATCAATTGGACATTACCATCGATGATTCACCCTTTACCGATAATCCGCGTCCCAAAAAAGCAGGAGAACGCCAGATTACAGGAAGCAAGATGGCAGTGTGTATCGGAAGAAGCCCTCTCTCCGTCGACCTTGGTCTTGAAACCATCGGGGTTGAAACCGATGACCGCGGCTGGATCAAGGTCAATGAAAATCTTCAAACCAATATTGAAAATGTCTGGGCTATCGGGGATATATTGGGCCCGAGCCGGGTCATGCTTGCTCATGTGGCCTCACATGAGGGGATTATTGCTGCTGAAAATATTCTGGGACAGAAAAAAGAGATGAACTATGATGTGATCCCTGGGGCCATTTTTACCATGCCTGAGATCGGTACGGTTGGCTTGAGTGAATCAGAGGCACTGAAAAAGTGCATGGATATCGAATGTTTCAGTGTGAATTTCAGGACCCTTGGCAAGGCCCAGGCCATCGATGAAATTGCAGGGGAAGTCAAGGTCATTGTCAATAAGGCTGACCGCACTCTTCTTGGCGTTCACATGATCGGCCCCCATGCAACCGACCTGATTGCTGAAGCCACCCTGGCCATCCAGCAGAAAGTCACTGTCGAGCAGATCGCCCATACCATTCATGCCCATCCGACCCTCGCTGAGATCATGGGTGAGGTCGCATTAAAAGCCAGTGGATCAGCCATTCACGGCTAACGCATATAGGAGGCGACGCCGCGCATGAGCAGCGACCGCCAGGTACCCTGTCCATTGAACCAAACAGAAACGTCCTGCTGCAAAGGTAAATCAAACTTGCAGCAGGACGTTTCTGTTTAAACTTATAATGATAGGGTTCAGGCACCCAGGTAGGCCTTTTTCACCTCAGGATCATCCAATAGATCGGATGCTTTACCTTCAAGCACCAGCGTCCCGTTTTCGATCACATACCCGCGCTGGGCAAATTTCAAGGCGAGCCTCGCATTCTGCTCCACGAGAAGAATGGTGGTTCCGGTCTTGTTGATCTCCTTTAACGCGTCAAACATATCCAGCATTAAGAGAGGCGCCAATCCCATGGAGGGCTCATCCAGAAGCATGATCTTGCGCCCGGACATAAAGGCGCGGCCCACGGCAAGCATCTGCTGCTCACCGCCGCTCAAGGTGCCTGCCAGCTGATCTTTTCTCTCCTCGAGCCGCCCGAAGAGGTCAAACACCCATTTGAGATCTTTTGCAATCTGGTCCGTATCTTTTCTGGCAAAACAGGCCAGGGTGAGGTTCTCAGTGACCGTCAGGTTGCCGAAAATTCTCCTGCCTTCGGGGACATGTGAGATACCGAGCTTGGCAACCACCTTGTCTGCACTGTATTTGAGGATATCCTGCCCGTTAAATTCAAGAACCGACCCCGGGGCAGAGGGGACCATTCTGGATATTGCCCTTAAGGTCGTGCTTTTACCTGCGCCATTGGCGCCGATGATGGTCACGATCTCTCCGGCATCCACGGAAAAACTGACGCCGTGAAGGGCTTTGATATTACCGTAGGACACCTCTAAATTTTCTACTTTAAGCTGCATCAGGTTAAGTCCTCCTTCCCAAGATAGGCTTCAATCACTTCCGGGTTGTTCTGAATTTCTTCGGGTTCGCCTTCGGCAATGACCTCCCCAAACACCAGGGTCTGGATAAATTCGCACAATTCCATGACAAATTTCATCCGGTGTTCGATCAGGAAAATGGCAACGTTGAAGTCCTGATGAACCTGACGGATGATTTTGATCATCTGGATCAATTCATCCGGTGTCATGCCTGCAGTGGGTTCATCCAGAAACAGAATTTTGGGATTGGTTGCCATGGCTCTGGCCATCTCTACCCGCCTCTGGGCACCGTAGGGAAGGCTGGTAATGATATCAAAGGCATATTGTTTAATGTCAAATAACTCAAGCAGCCGGTACGCATTTTCCTCAACTTCAGATTCCTGCCGGCGGCAGGCCGGTGTATTAAAAAATGCGCCAAGGAGCCCATAACTCAGTTGGGAATAGTGGGCCATCTTGATATGATCGAGAACATTCATATGCCGCCATAGTGCCAGGTTCTGAAATGTCCTTCCCAGTCCTTTTGACGCGATCTCATTGGTCTCAAGCCCCTTGATATTTTCACCGGAAAGTGTGATAGCGCCTTCCGTGGGGGTATATACACCGGTTATCAGGTTGAAAATCGTGGTCTTTCCGGCACCATTGGGTCCGATAAGGCCGGTGATCTGCTTGGGATTGATGGACAGATTATAATTATGAACTGCCCGAAGACCACCGAAATAGTGTGTCATCTGATTTACATTAAGCAGTGCAGTCATGACTAAGCTCCTTGTTCTCGTTTAGATTTTGCTCTCAACATGCGCTTGACATTGAATTCTTTGAAAGAAATCAATCCATAGGGCCTGAAAATCATGACAAAAATCAAAATCAAGGGAATGATGATCCACTTGAAGAGTTCAAGGGGTCTGAGTGCCTCACCCAGGACATTGATGGACACCGCGCCTACAATGGAGCCTATAATGGAATTGAGGCCACCGAAATATACCATGGCCAGGATTTCGGCCAGGCGGTTGATTCCGAACATTCCGGGGTTGATATAGGCGAGCACGTGGGCAAAAAGACCGCCGGCAACACCTGCCCAAAACGCACCGAACATGAAAGCGGTCATCTTTGTTTTCCGGGTTTTGACCGTCATCGACTCAGAGGCTGCTTCATCATCCCGGACCGCATTCAAGGCTTTCCCGAGAATAGAGGTGACAAAGTTGTGAATGATCCAGATGGCCAGGATCGTCCAGATAAAAATAACCCACAACGGAGCAAATTCACCCTGACCGCCCATTCCGCGGGCACCGCCGATGGCGTTCAGGTTCTCCACGGCACTCTTGACGATAAACATAAAGGCCAGGGAGATAATGGCCAGATAGTCTCCCCGGGTCTTAAATGAGGGAATGGCCACCAGCAATGATCCGATGGCTGCGGCAAACCCGCCGAGCACAAGGGCGATGGGGAAAAACCAGGGCCCGAGATAGGCAGGAAGGAGCGCCTCTCCGAAAATTTTATCATTGGTGAACAGCAATAGGGTGAGAATGGAGGACACGTAAGCGCCAATGGCCATGAACCCGGGATGTGAACACGAGAATTCACCCTGATATCCGTTGATTACGTTGATACTGATGGTCAGTATGATGGATACCATGGTCAATCGAACTACCAGTTCCCTGTAATCATTGATACCTGACCAGAGGTGGAGAATAAAGTAGAAAAACACCAGATGGATCAATACAGAAACGATCAGCGGCAGTTTTTCCAGAAACGTGGCCAGGGGGTTGGTGGCAAAGGTGGTCACTCTGGCGACCAGAAAGACCGGTATGACATATACAATCAGATCGTACCCGATGGCACCGGGTATCATCAAAGGTTCCTTAAGCATGATTAATGCGCCGAAAAGAACCGGGATTTTTGGTAAACCCAGGTAATAGGAGATATAGTCGTATCCCCAGTAAAACTCAATGAGGACGCCGACCAGGATTCCCAACAACCACCCGATCATCGGCACGGTGGAAAACATCTCTTTAAATTTTCTTGCAAGTTCCATATCAAAGTCCTGTTTGGGTTTTGGGTATTAAAGTCTTAATTTGGTACTGTGTTCCATTCCAAAGAAACCGCGCGGCCTGTATGTGAGGATCAAGAGGATAATTGAATAGGCGATCAGGTCCCTGAGGGTAGACGGGAAAATGGTGGCAACGAAAATTTCAATAAATCCTAACAGGTAACCTGCAAGGGCCGCCCCCTTGATTGAGCCGCGGCCGCCAAGGATGGCTGCAACAAATGCCTTCCATCCGATAATTACCCCCATATAGGGATCAAGGATCGGATACGCCTGTCCGTAAAGAATTCCGGACACAGATGCCAGCCCTGCGCCAATAGCAAAGGTCAACGGTGCAATGATATTGATGGACACCCCCATCAGGGGGACTGCAAGAAAATCGTAGGACATGGCCCGCATGGCCATCCCCCACTTGGTTTTTTGGATAAAAAACTGGAGTGCGATCATCAGCAAGAGGGAGATGATGATAATCATCACCTTTACATTCGTTAAGAATACCCCGCCGATATTGTATGTGACGGATTCCATGAGCGGAGGAAAGCTTAAGCGCTTGGCACCCAGCATAATGAGAATACCGGTTTCAAAAATGATCCCGATCATCAGGCCTGTTATAGCAGCCGAGGCCCGCGGCGCTGATCGAAGAGGACGGTATCCGGCCACTTCAACAAACACACCGATCCAGGATGCGAGAAACATGGTGATCACTACCGTGCCGATGAAGATGGTCCAGCCAGGCAGTATGGATGCAAATGCAGCCAAAAGAAGCGTGGCAATACCGAATCCGATGTAGGTGCCCACCATGAAAATATCCCCGTGGGCAAAGTTAAACAGCATCAATACACCGTACACCATGGAATATCCAATGGAAATAACGGCGTAGAAACTGCCTCTTTGGAGCGCATTTATTAAATTTTGAAGAAAATAGGTAAACAGTTCTCCCAAAGATTCCATTCACTGACTCCTAAAGTCTAATTGTAGAATTTGGCATGGCTGCTGATTGCCACCAGCAGCCATGAAAGGTGTTTCAAAAGCTACCGCTTATGGGATTAGGGGCAGCTTGATTTGTAGAACTCATACTCACCCTGGTCATTGATCTTTACGATGACGGCGCATTTAATGGGGTCGCCTTCCGCAGTAAAGGTCATGTTTCCGGTGATGCCTGCAAAGTTCTTGATTTGTGCAAGCGCGTCCTTAACCGCTTTTCTGTCTTTTTCGACACGGCCGGTATAGTCGCCTGCATCCTGAATCGCCTTCTGAACCAGGCGCAGTGCATCCCAGGTCAGGGCGGCTACGTCATCGGGGATGTAGCCGTAGGTATCTGCATAGCGGTCTATAAATGCTTTGGTTGCACCTTTGGCTCCGGCTGCTGCATAATGTGAGGAAAAGAACAGGCCGTAGCAGGCTTCACCGCAAAGTTCTACAGTTTCAGCAGAACCCCAGGAGTCGGAGCCAACAATGGGGCCCTGCCATCCAAGGTCTTTTGCCTGCTGAACAATCAGGGGAACCTCATTGTAGTACTGTGGAGTAAAGAGTACCTGGGCACCTGATTTAACAATTTTTGTCAGCTGGGAGGAAAAATCAGTGTCTTTGGTGGTAAAACTTTCATAGGCGACCACTGATCCGGCACCGTGTTTCTTCTCCCATGCCGCCTTGAACACTTCTGCAAGGCCTTTGGGATAGTCACTGGCTACGTCATACAGAACCGCAGCCTTTGTAAACCCGAACTCTTCAGTGATAAAATTAGCGACAACCGGCCCCTGGAACGGATCAAGGAAGCAACCGCGGAAAACAAACGGTCTGTCCAGGGTTGTATTGGGGTTGGTGGACCATGGACTGATCATCACGGTTTTGTATTTATTGGCCACTTCACCGGCCGGTACAGCCTGCTTGGAAGACTGGGGGCCGACAATGGCAAGGACATCATCCTGGGTGATCATTTTTGTATTTGCTTTAACTGCGGATTCAGCTTTGGACTCATTATCTTCGATAATCAGTTCCACTTCATACTTTTTCCCACCGACTTCAAGACCACCGGCTTTCTCAATGTCTTCAAGCCACATCATTGCTGCATACTTGGATCCCTCGCCAACCTTGGGAATATCGCCAGTAAGCGGTGCATTTACACCGATCCTGATGATTTTTTTTCTGGCGCTGTATGCACTGCCGGAAAACATCAGTGCCAAAACCAGTACCGCAGCCAATAGACAAATCACTTTACGCATGGTGCCTCCTCATCATTCTGTTAATTTAAAAGTTTTTATAACCCTCAACTGATCGAAAAAAAATTGAGGTAATACCAAATTAACAAGCAACGTTTGGACAGTATTAAATAGAATTGACAAAGTCAACACTTTGGTCCAATCAATTCAGCCTGTTAAAATCAACCTTAGAGGTTTGTTATAAGTAAAATTATAGCGCATGTAAAGCACTATAAAGGGCAAGAGGGAATTGGAAGGCAAGATTTATTTAACCGGAGGCTGGATCTTGAATTCGGTCATTTTATACAATAAGGTTTTATAGCTGATCTTTAGAATTTTTGCAGCTTTGGAACGGTTCCATCCTACTTTTTTAAGGACAAAGATGATCACTTCTCTTTCTACCCGGTCCGAAGCCATCTTTTTGATTTTCTTGAGTGAGATATCCTCGAACAATTTTTCACTGGAGGTGGAAAGGTCGACAAACTCGGCAATGAGTGCACCTTCTTCGAGCGTGGCATTGGGTGATGTTCCGTTGGCAAGCGGAGGATGCGCAGGTATATCACTTGCCGGACTGTTATGAAGGGTGAGGTTTTCAGAAAAGAGCTCGGCAAAAATTTTATCCCAGGAGTTCAGGACCATCTGCTTTTTGATACAGTTCTGAAGCTGTCTGATATTGCCGGGCCATGTATATGCACACAGTTTCTCCATCACCTCTGTGTTGGGTTTTTCTACCTGGTCCATGCCAAATTCGGTCTGGTAGATTCGTGAGTAATATTCTACCAGCGCAGGGATGTCTTCAGTGCGGTTGCGCAGGGGCGGAATATCAATCTTTATGATATTGAGCCGGTAGAACAGATCCTCTCTGAATTTTTTTGCTGCAATCCGCTCTTCAAGGTTATGATTGGTCGCTGCGATTACCCAGGCATCAGTCTTAAAGTCCTGGTCCGACCCTAAAGGAGAAAACTCACCGCTTTGGAGAACATGAAGCATTTTGGACTGCAGGGCCATGGGCATATCACCGATCTCATCCAGAAACAGGACCCCTTTGTCCGCAGTTTTGAATTTCCCGTGCCGCTTTCGGTGTGCCCCGGTGAAGGCCCCTTTTTCATAACCGAACAATTCACTTTCCAAAAGCGTTTCAGGCAGGGCGGCGCAATTGATCTTAACAAAATTCTGGGATGACCGGATCGACTCTTCATACAGGTTTTGTGCGACCACCTCCTTGCCCACACCGGTTTCGCCCGTGATTAACACATTGAGGCACGTGTTGGCTACGTGGCTGATCAACTCCTTGATCTTGAGAATTGATTTTGAAACGCCGATAAGAGGTGTGGTCATGACAATCCTGCTATGTCCTTGATTCAAGGTTTAACAATTCGGCTACCTTGGCTTCGATCTTGAACAGGTCGATGGGCTTGAAAAGGACCATATCTGCTTCAGCCTCAGAAGCCAGTGCACCGGGTTTATCGCCGTATCCTGTAATAGCGATAATTTTGATGTCAGGATATTCCTTTTTAACAATTGAAATAAGGCCAACACCACTGATATTGGGCATGACCAGGTCGGTGATCAGTGCATCAAAGGAGTTGGCTTTGTCTCGCAGAAGCTTTAAGGCCACAAATCCGTCAACAGCTGTTTTAACGGTGTACCCCATTGAGCTGAAGAATTCGTAGAAGGTGGACAGAATATCCTCATTGTCATCAACAACCAATATTCGAACTGGATCTGTCATTGTTTTATCCCGGCAAAAAATTGCTTGGTTTTAAAAGGAGAAAACCAGAAAATAGGGGCGTTGTCAACCTATTTTATATAGGAAACTGCAATGTAGATGACAAATAAGGAGACAAATGCGATTCCCGTCTTTTTCCCGGTATGTTGATAGAAATATGCCATGGTAGACAAAAGGAGGGTGATGAAGACCATGAAAGGAAATTCAAACCAGTGAAGAGAAGCCTCGAATTTCATGGGATTAAAGATTCCGACAACACCCATGACCAGGCATATATTGAACAGGTTGCTGCCTACCACATTTCCTAGTGTGATATCGCTTTCCCCTTTTGATGCAGCAACAGCAGAGGTCGCAAGCTCAGGGAGTGACGTCCCCAGCGCAACAACGGAAATACCGATAAATGTCTGGGACAGGCCGATCCGCTGGGCCATAAGAATGGCATTTTGAACCACCCAGTCAGCACCCTTGGCCAGCATCAAAATACCCAGTATGATCATCCCGAGGTTTTTTGCAAGATCTTTTCGGGACAGTTTCTCCGCACCAAGATTGTTCCCGTTGCTGTCCTTGGCGTTGCGTATACCATATACCAGGAACAGGAGGAGCAGAACAATCAGCACCCATCCGTCAACCCGGTCGATGGTATTATCGAGGCACAACAACCAGAAAATCAGGGTGACCGCCACCAGGTAGGGTATATCGATTTTGATCAGCTGTTTCTTGATGAGCACCGGTTTAATCATGGAACTGATACCCAGGACCAGGGCGATATTAATCACGTTGCTGCCAAGAATGTTGCCAAGCGATATGCCTTCAGACCCCTTTATTGCTGCCAGGAGCGATACCAGCAGTTCCGGGGCGGATGTGGCCAGGGAAACAACGGTCAAGCCGACGATGACGGGTTTGACTGCGAACATGATGGCTGTGGTCGATGCTCCGTTGACCAACAGTTCGGAGCCGAGGTACAAGAGTGCCAGCCCCAGGCAGAGTATCGTTATCTGAAGGATCATTTGCGGCGTATAGGCCTTAATTATTTGGTTTTTATGAAGCGGGTTCTTGCCATAATGAAAAATTAATACTATAAGGCGTGCATAATATAGTACCCAAAGAGAATTATCAATACAGAATAATGTTAATTATTTTTAGTACAGAATAATGTTAATTATTTCCAGTACAGAATAATTCTAAATTATTCCCGGTACAGACTAATTTAAAATGATTTTGGTAACGATAACTCCCATTTATCGATTCTGATAATTTGCTAAACGTTAAGGAACGCTTCATGAAACAAAGTATGATTAAAAGCACCGGCATGGCGGTACCCGATCGGCTTGTAACCAATGATGACCTTGCGCAGTTCATGGATACCTCTGATGAATGGATCCGCCAGAGAACCGGAATTGAGCAGCGCTACTGGATACCCGAAGACACTAAAATGGGCGCTGCTGACCTGGGTTACGAAGCCTCTCTCATGGCGCTCGAAAAAGCCGGATGGACTCCGGAAGATCTTGATTTCATCATATTTGCCACACTGAGCCCGGATATCATGTTTCCCGGATCAGGCTGCCTGCTTCAGGCAAAACTTGGACTGAACAGCACACCTACACTGGATATCCGGCAGCAGTGCACCGGATTTTTATACGGACTGGCTACTGCAGACTCATATATCAAATCCGGGCTCGCCAAACGGATACTCCTGGTCGGCGGTGAGGTTCACAGCACCGGGCTGGATAAATCCACGCGGGGCAGGGATGTGACAGTCCTGTTTGGCGACGGTGCTGCTGCAGTCTGCATCGAAGGCATCGATACGGATGATTCCGTTGGCGTGCTGGCATCTGCTCTTCATTCGGATGGAAACTTTGCCCCGGCATTGATGACCGAGCTGCCGGCATCGAGGTTGCCCCAAAGGATCCCCTTTGATCTGCCCCTTGACGATGCCCGGTATTTTCCTGTCATGGACGGACCGGCCATATTCAAAAAGGCGGTCAGGATGCTGCCCCAAGTCACCAAAGAGGTTCTTGAAAAAGCCGGTCTGGGAGTTGACAATATTGACCTGATCATCCCTCACCAGGCAAACATGCGGATCAACCAGGCCTATGGAGAATTCCTGAAATTTCCGGCAGATAAAATCTTTCACAACATACAGAAGTACGGAAATACCACTGCCGCCAGTATTCCGCTTGCCTTGCATGAAGCCATGGAACAGGGGCGTTGTGGCAAGGATGGAGACACGGTTCTTTTCATCGGGCTCGGTGCCGGTTTGACCTGGGGATCGGTTCTGTACAGGTTCTGAGATTAACTCAGTCTCTTCCAGCTTTAAACAGTTCATTGAGATAAAAACGGGTGGCCGGATCATTGACATCAAACTGATGATCCGGTGACCCGTTTTTTAATGCCATCTGTCCGCGCAATGCCTTTGCCATGGTTTTACCCAGTTCAACACCGAATTGATCAAAGGGGTTTATCCCGAGTATAAATCCTTCAAACACTGTTCTGGCCTCATAAAACGCCAGAAGCGCACCCACTGACTCCGGCCCAAGGTCCTTGATGACAATGGTGGAACTCGGCCGGTTTCCCTCAAAGACCTTGTGGATATTGTCATCGGTTTTGCCCAGTGCAAGTGCCTGGGTCTGGGCCAGGAGATTGGCCCACAGCTCCTGGTGATTGGTCACCCCCTGATAGGTTGACCATATCTTTGTTGATCCCGGTGACAGTACACCGATGAAATCGATGGGAAAAGGTGCGCCCTGGTGAGCAAGCTGGAAAAAAGAATGCTGGGCATTGGTTCCGGGTTCACCAAAAATAATCACGCCTGTGGGATATTCCACACGGGAATCATAGATAGAGGCCTGTTTTCCAAGGCTCTCCATATACAGTTGCTGAATATGCGGTGAAAGCCTGGAAAGTGCAGAAGAATAGGGAATGATGGCCTGGGCCGGATACTCTAGAAAATGGGAATTCCAGATACTGATCAATGCGGCAGTCAGCGGCATATTGGACTTTGGCTCGGCATTGCCGGCATGCTGATCCATATCGCCACAACCCTTGAGGAAGCGTTCGATCACCGGGTATCCAAAGCACAGGCTCAACGGCAGGACCCCGACGGCGGATGTCACAGAATAGCGCCCCCCGATAAAGTCAAACATGTGAAAAGATGCCAGGATGTCACCGTTATCCTCACCACTGCTTTTGGCTTCTGATTGGTCGCCCGGACTGCCTTTGGCAGTGATGGTCACGATATGGTTCCGCGGCTCCAGGTGATTCGCTTTTAAAAAGGCGGTTACCTGGGCCAGGTTGGCAAGCGTTTCCATGGTAGTATATGATTTGGAAACAACAACCCACAGGGTTTTTTGCGGATTGATTTTTTTGATCACAGCGGCAAAATCATCCATGTCCACATTGGAGAGAAAATGAAGCGGTCGAATCACCTTGCAGCTGCTCTGAAGCGCCTGGTAGACGAACTCGGTGCCAAGATATGACCCCCCGATTCCCACAACAACCACGTCGGAGAAGATATCCCCGACATCCTGAACAAAGGATCTGATGCGCTGGTTCACCTGATTCATCTCGGGATGGCTGCCGTTGCGGGCATCCATGTGCATGGCAGATCGTTGCTCCGTGGTGTTGACCTTTTGGCCGTCAGCCATGGCCCTGAACTGCTCGACGGTTTCTCTTGCTTTTGCCAGTTCAAGCAGATGGTCAACCGTCTTTTGATCCAGTCGCTGCTTGGAAAAATCAAACCAAAGATCCCCGCGTCTCATGGAAAAGCGTTCGAACCGGTTTTCCTGCTCAAGCAGGTATTTCAGGTGAAATTCTTGACGGTTCAACCGGTCTGCATCCAGTTTAAGCCGGTGATACGCATCCAAAGAGGATATCAATTTGGGTTCCATTTCAGCCCTCCATACAAAATGAAAACTTGACAATATGACTGCAGGACATTTATTTAAGACTCTATGACGCAACATATCAAAGACATGCTCATTAAAAAAGGGGTAACCATAATTTTACCCGACACGGTTTACATCTCGGAAGATGTTTCCTTGGATGCCATTTCAGGAAATGGCGTGACCATTTTCCCGGGCTGCAGAATAACCGGAGACCAGACCCTGATCATGGACCATTGCAACATTGGTAAAGAAGCGCCCGTCACCCTCGAAGACTGCCAGCTCGGAGCGCACTGCAGCCTTAACGGCGGATTCTTTCAACACAGCACATTTGCCGGGCACAACAGCTTTGGTGCGTGCGCCCATGTTCGAAAGGGATGTATCCTTGAAGAACAGGCCAACGCCGCCCATTCCGTGGGATTAAAACAGACCGTACTTTTTCCATTTGTCACCCTGGGGAGTCAGATCAACTTCTGTGACTGCCTGATGGCCGGCGGGACCAGTAGAAAAGATCACAGTGAAGTCGGGTCATCATTTATCCATTTTAATTTCACCCCCAATCAGGACAAGGCCACACCATGCCTTATGGGCAATGTCCATGAAGGGGTTATGCTGAACAAACCACCGGTTTTCCTGGGCGGGCAGGGCGGTATGGTCGGCCCCTGCCGGATTGGTTTTGGCTGCGTCACTGCCGCTGGGAGTGTGATCCGAAAGGATGAACTCCAGGAAAACCGGTTGATATTCGGCGCCAGTTTCAAAGAGATGAGCCTGGCCACCAAACCAGGTATATACAGTCAAGTGGTGCGCATCTATAACAGCAATATTCATTACCTGGCAGCACTGGTCACCCTCAAAGCATGGTATTGCCATATCCGGCCGTTGTTTTTCAGGCAGGAACATGCCGCATTGCTGCTAAAGGGAATGATGCGGAATCTTGACATCTGCTTCAGGGAGCGGATCAAGCGGCTCAAGGATTTTAAAGAAAAACTGCTCATATCAGCCGGACTGCTTAAAAAGCGTTCAGATAACAAGACAACTTCTCTGATTGTCTCCCATGAATCCGTTATCTGCGCGATCTCATCCCATTGTGACAGCCTTGAATCGAGTTTTGAAGGTCCGTTTGACCTTACTGCTGATTTTGAGCGTTTTTCAGATGCCATCTCATCTGAAATGGCTCAACAAGGAATTGACTCTGAAAGCGCACATATCAGTTATGTAGAGACTATCCAGGCACTATCACCGGAAACAAGACAATCCGGCTTACAGTGGCTGAGCTCATTACATCAGCCAATCCTTGACCAGTGTTTGATTCCAGTGTCAAATAGGGAATCATCGATCAGGAAGAAATGAATTAGGTTCCAACCTTCGGAACAACCGTTATTAACTCAGACTTAGGAAGGATTATGGCCACACTTTTTGGTACTGATGGGATACGGGGAAAAGCAAACCAGTATCCTATTACCGCAGATATCGCAATCAAAACAGGACAGGCTGTTGGTCGCTTTGTCAGGGACCAGGGGTTTTCAAGCATTATTATCGGGAAAGATACCCGGTTGTCCGGTGATATGCTTGAATCAGGCGTTGCCTCAGGCATTGCGTCAACAGGGGTCGATGTCAGCCTCGCCGGTGTGATACCGACGCCGGGTATTGCCTACCTTACCCGGATTACCTCTCAAACCGGCGCCGGAGTGATGATATCTGCCTCCCACAATCCCTATACGGACAATGGCATCAAAATATTCCGGCATGACGGCATGAAACTGGATGATGAGGAGGAACACCGGATTGAGTCGTGGATCCTGTCGCAAGAGACCGATCAT
This sequence comes from Desulfobacteraceae bacterium, assembly GCA_004796375.1. GTDB lineage: Bacteria > Desulfobacterota > Desulfobacteria > Desulfobacterales > Desulfobacteraceae > MADRE2. The sequence goes on along the minus strand of QZLA01000158.1, from coordinate 1,661 downwards.
GGGATAGATATTGGATCGATCCGTGTCCGACCTGAGCTGAGAACAAAGTATATCGACTTTCTTAGGAGCTTGTTTCCAAAATGGAAACAAGCTGAGGCAGTCCGCATCGTGCTTGACTGCTCTCACGGAGCTGCCTCAGGCATTGCCAAAGAGGTGTTTCATGGTGAAGGTATTGAGACCACCTTTATCTATAACGCCCCAAACGGAAAAAATATTAATGACGGTTGCGGTTCCCAGCATACACAGGATCTTTCAAGGCAGGTGCTTGCTCTTCAAGCAGATATTGGATTTGCATTTGATGGTGATGCCGACCGAATGATTGCAGTTGACAGTCAGGGCAGGGAAATCACCGGAGATGCGATCCTGGCCATTTGTGCTAAGTTTGCAAAACAGAAAAACCAGCTTAAGAACAATACACTTGTAAGTACAATTATGTCCAATGTGGGCTTGTCCAACACATTAACATCATTAGATATTCAGCATTTGACTGCTGATGTTGGTGATAAGCGGGTGCTGGAATTGATGAAGCAATCCAATGCCTGTATTGGCGGCGAAGACTCAGGGCATTTTATCTTTCTTGATCACCACACCACAGGGGATGGCATGCTGTCTGCCATCAAACTTTTAGAGGTCATGAATGGAACCGGTCAAAGCCTTTCTGAACTTGCTTCCATTATGACGGTTTTTCCACAGGTTCTGATGAATGTTGAGGTTGATCCTTCAAAACCGGATTTTAAACAAGTTGACGCGATCCAGGATGAGATCGAACGGGTTGAAACGGCACTTGGGAACAAAGGAAGGGTGTTGATTCGGTATTCCGGGACGCAGCCGCTGCTGAGGGTGATGGTTGAGGGGCCAGAAATAGATTTGACCCAGGCGTATGCAGCACAGATTTGTAAGGCCATTCAACTGCACCTGCCAAAAATGAATTAGAGATGAATTAGAGCGGTCCCCCAGGGAAAAAAACGCCTGATATCAAACGGTTGGATTCGATATCAGGCGTTTTGATATTTAAAGCGAGTTGACGTAAAAGCGTCAAACAGTTAATCCCTGGATACGCCCAGGAGGTGAAGCAGCCAGACAAACAATCCCATAAAGTCAAGGTACAGGGTTAAGGCACCCATGATAGCCCCTTTGCGGACCATTGCGCCGCTGGCATCATCCGGAAGGGTCACGGCCATCTGTTTGAGTTTCTGGGTATCATAGGCGCTCAAGCCGGTGAAAATAATCACAGCGATGCAGGAGATAATGGTCTCCATGGCCGTGCTACCGACAAACCAGTTGATAATGATTGCTATAAACAGTCCCCACAGGCCCATCATTAAAAACTGGCCCATACCGGTCAAGTCTTTTTTAGTGAGCATACCAAAGAGACTGGCTGATATAAAAGTGGCGGATGCAATAAAGAAGGTGGTGGCAATGGAAGAAGCGGTATACATTAAAAATATAGGGGCAAGTGCCATGCCGTAGACCACAGTCAAGAGGGTGTAAAGTCCGGTTGCAGTTGATGCCTGCATTTTATGAACACGGGCGGACAGAAATCCGCACAAAAAGATCAGGCCAATAAAGAAAACCAGGGGCATAATCGGGTTGCCGAAAAAAACCTGCAGTAATGCAGGGCTGGGTGAAACGTAATAGGAGGTGACGCCGGTGAGGGCAAG
>QZLA01000057.1 GCA_004796375.1 Desulfobacteraceae bacterium | reverse complement strand
TTGAATTGCTGAGCAAAATTTTGCGGTGAACACTGCAGGTGTAGGAAAATACCATGCTAGTTCATATTAATGAATAATTTGCTGACATCCTGATTTCAACCCTTTTAAAATGCTATAATGTAATTAGTGCAAGCTAAAATCTAATATTTTTAACTGAATCGGAAATGTGAGATGATCATCGATTTTCACGTACACCCTTTTTGTACAGAGGCCAGCGTACTTCCAAATTATGAGGAAGCGATGCGTCGACAATTTGAAAGGTCACAGGATGTATCGTTAACCACAATGTTGGATTACAATTTTAAACAGAGAAATATTGATGATTTGATAATGGAAATGGATTCGTGTGGGATTGACAAAGCCTGCATTGTGGCGATGGATTTGTCTACGAGGTACGGCGTAGAAATGGTTACAAATGATGATGTTTCCAGATTCTACAAACAATATCCAGATCGATTCATTCCATTTGCAAGTATAGACCCGAACATGGGAAAGCTGGCACTTGATAAATTAACCAGAGCTGTTGACGACCTGGATTGCAAAGGGCTAAAGTTAGTTCCTCCTGTCCAGAGATTCGATTTTGCTGATTCTCGATTTGATCCCTTTTGGGAATTTGCTTTGGATCGTAATATTGTCGTATGGACTCACTGTGCACATCAAAAGTCACACCCATGTTCCGATGCACGCTTAGGTCATCCCATGCGTGTAGAGCCGGTGGCCATAAAATACCCTGAGATGAAAATCGTATTAGGCCATTGCGGCTTTCCATGGACTATGGAAGCTTGGTCTTTGGCGTATCGTCATGCCAATGTTTATGTGGATATCTCTGCCTATGCAATGCTTTACAAACAATTTCCATGGGATACTTATTCCGTTAGTGAAAATGAGCACAAGTTGCTCTTTGCTTCTGATACTCCTTTTGAAACTTTTGATAACACGTTATCCGCCTTGAGACAAGTCGGTCTATCAGAGCCTTTTTTAAACAAGATTCTATATCAAAATGCCTTGAAATTGCTTGAGTTGGATCAAAATGGATTATGATTAGGACTGGCAAGGAATAATGAAAATTCAGTATAAATTTTCTAAGAAAGAACCTGTTGACTGTGTCTATCATCAATCAGTCAAAGTCATGTTAATAAGGGCGTTCAATACTTCTGCCAGTGCTTCCCTATTTTTGTGTACTGCCGGTCTCTCTTCATACCATGGTTGAGGACCTTTGCATTATTCATTTCCCTTGTCGCTAAAATCCAAATACATGAATTTTGGAAATAATAATGCAAAGATTTTTTAATTATGATCATCCATCTTAAGTATGCGAAAAATGGAATAAAAATCTTTGCGAACCATTCTGAATGATGGTATGAATTCTCTTATTGGTATTCTAAAAATTTAGCCCAAATTAGATATTTTGAATTTTCTCAGGTTGTCCAGTTAGGTAAAGGATATAAGAGTTATACAGAACCACACGATAACTTTTGGAAAATGTAGGGGCCCATCAGGAGGTCTAACATGCAATCAAGAATCGGTTCTCTCATGGTCAGCGCGGTGTTGCTGTTATTGGTGGTTTCTTCGTCCAAAGGAGAGGATTTGCCCAGAGCCACTATGGATGTCTGGCCGGCGTGGTGGGGCACGGGTATCGTCGGGGGCGCGCCGGCGCCGGATGAGTGGCTGGCCTGGGATCGTTACTCCGGCGGCAGCCTCAGCGGCCAGCAGGAACTGGACACGAGTGGCACAGCTACGCCGGATTACGCCGCATCATTGACATCCCAGGCATCCTCGCTTCGCAGCGGGCCGAGCGTTCGGGCGGACCTGACGCTGTGGGCCAACTTCAACATCAGCAACCGGTCGCAGGCAGAGCTATGCTACTACTTCGAGGCTAGGCCGACCAACAGCAATCCCCTGCAACCCGGCGGCGCCGGGGCGCTTGTGCCGATCATCATTCCTATCAAAGGGCACATCACCACCGGCGGGGCGGGTGACAACCATGCGCAGGTGGAAGTGCGGCTTCAGACGTTCGGCGCGGGTGCCACCAACATCCGGGTGTTCTGGCGTGAGACCGACAGTGCCAGTGAGTTCTTCGATGTTGAGATACGTTTTTTCATCGAGCCGGAAAGAACCCAGATGCTAAGGCTTTGGGCATACGCAGGCGTCATCCATTCGACGGGTGGCTTGGGCTATGCCACCGCGGAGATCGACCCGCTGGTCTACATCGACGCCGACTACGACCCGACACTCCTGGGCCTGCCAGCGGAACTTAACTTTGGCAAACACTACAGTCTGGCGATGAGCACCAATATCCAAGAACCTGCATCAATCATTCCGATTCTATTGTTGCTCCTGGGATAGGGTGGCAGAGACCGTTACGGCACGGTCACTGAGCGGGTTACCGGTCCCTCGAAGTTACCTGTCAATTCGCCACTAAAACCAATTCACATGTTATGATTTCACGCCACTTCTCAATATCGCTTTACACTATTCTGCGTTCCTGTTATGCAATTATCCAAATAAGAAAGGAGTCGGCTTAGCCTTCTTCTGGTATCCTTGTATTCAGTATTTGCATCACGGAGAAACACCAAAGAAGTTTTTTGAAACTGGTCTTTGTGCTGTATTGAACGCTGCTATCCGAATATGGGTGGATGCGGCCCTTTCCACCACGGAAAGGGATCTCAGGGTCATGGAGCGTCTTGTTTCCAGGCAGCATCGGAAAATCAAGGCAGATGATTGACCCTTACTTGAAATAATGTTTGACACCGGGATTTGCCAGGATGCCGTCGCCCTGGGCAGGCATCTTAGAAAAGAAAGCGGTACATCCAATAGGGCGGTATTTATCACTCAATGGATGAGCAATAATTGAATGCAAATGTAGAAGAGGAATCATTGAATAAAGAGGACAATCATGGATAACGATCATACACCGCGTACTGTGACGGATTGGTTTAATGAAGGGCTAAGATGCTTCAACAAACCGGACGGGGTTGGGGCTGTCCGGGCATTTGAGGCGGTAATCGATATGGATCCGGCCTATCGTCATGTAGATGGTGACAATCCCTATTTTTATCTGGGTAAAATTTCTGAAATCGAAGGCCGAATTGACGATGCGATCAGGTTGTATTCAAGCGCATTAACATTAGATCCTTTCGACGAGGAGAGCCTTATCGGCCGGGGAAGTTGTTATACGGTTGAAAAGAATCACCCGGCTGCTATAGCTGATTTCAAAAAGGTACTGGACATCCCGGCTGAAAGCAGGAACGCACCGTTGAAGCATGTACTGTATGCCATTGCGGAAAACTACCGCCAGCAAAAGGACTATCCAAACGCTCTTTTCTGGGGAGAAGAAGCGCTTTCAGAAGATCCAGGCAACAACAGGCACCAGGCGTTGGTTGTCGAAGCCAAAAAACATTTGCGGGGTATGTCTTAGAATCCCGCCATTGTTGCATTGAATAAAAAGGAGTTGAATGAGTATTTATGATAACGTCGGTTCCGACTTTGATTCAATGAGAAATCATGTCGGGGTCAAGGATATCCTTGAGCAGGTCAATGTATTGGGAAATGAGATACGCGTACTTGATCTTGGATGCGGAACCGGTCATCCCATAGCAAAAGCAATCTCCCCGGTCGTAAACCAATACCGCGGGATAGATAACAGCCAGCCCATGCTGGACGCATACATGAAAAATGTACAGGATGCGGACTGCGTGTTGATGGAGATGTCTGAATTGGAACTGATATCAGGTCAATGGGATTTTATATTCAGCTGGGGAGCCATCTGCCATTTGCCCATCGAGCAGCAGAAAAAGACGATGTCCGTTGTGAGTAGCCTGTTAAAGCCCGGGGGACGGTTCCTGTTTACCAGCGGTAAGGACGCGGACGAATGCACGGGAAAAGTTGGCCAATACACCGTATACCATTACAGTATGGGCCGGCGGGCATATGTAGAATTTCTTAACGAAAATGAGATGGCATTGATTGATGCCCGTTTCAGCGAGGGAGATTTCTATGTGTATACCTTCAGGAAAGGTATGGAATGAGGAGTTTATGAACGATGTTGATGGATTGATCCCATGAAACCATTTGATAAGCTGAATCTATCTACCAAGCGCCTCTTGCTGCGGCCACTTACCGGGCATGATGCAAAGGTGTTGTTTTCCATTTATTCAGATCCTGATGTGATGGTGTTCTGGAACACCCCGCCATGGACGGATATGGCCAAGGCGGAAGAGATGATTTGCAAGGACACGGAAGCACTCAAATCAGGCAGCTACTTGCGTCTTGGTGTTGAATCAAAAGAGGAACCCAAGCTGATCGGTACCTGTATCCTGTTTAGTTTCAGCGAGCAGTGCAAACGAGCGGAAATTGGATATATACTGGCAAAGGAATTCTGGGGTAAAGGATTGATGAATGAGGCACTGACCGCACTTATCGATTATGCATTCAAGGAGTTGGCCCTTAACCGGATTGAAGCCGACATAGATCCCCGGAACAGTGCTTCGGAAAAGATTCTTCGCCGTCTGGGGTTTCTAAAGGAAGGGCATTTAAGGGAACGATGGATTATTAATAATGAAGTGACGGATTCTTTTATTTTCGGGCTGCTGAAAAAAGATTGGGTCAAAATCAAATGAGAAAACCATCTGAGGGCAGGGGCGTTGGGGTTCAGCCGCTAAATTTTCGGATGGACTTTATCTAAAGGCGATTTGTAAAGCGCTTCAAGGGCGAGGCTTGCTGCACCACTGGCCTGGAATGAATCCGTCACTATGCCTTTCATGAGCAAATCCGCACCCCGATCCTGAAAAACCAGCTCGGAGATTCCGCTGGTGTGTTCGGGGCGGCCTGGCTGGGAAGGCTTCAACCCTAAGCTGTTTTTTTCTGGCGGGTCTCCAGCACCCGGTCCAGCCAGTTTGGATCCATCTCAGGCACCGATGAGAGGAGCAGTTCAGTATAGTCGTGATGGGGCGGGGTAAACACATCGTCCCGTGGCCCGTGCTCCACAACCCGGCCCTGGTACATCACCACCACGTCGTCGGCAATGGCCCGGACCGTGGCCAGATCATGGGTAATGAAGAGGTATCCCATGTTCAGATCTTGCTGGAGCCGCTGGAGCAGTTTAAGGATCTCCTCGGCCACGAGCTGATCCAGGGCAGAGGTGACCTCGTCACAGATGATGAGTTCGGGCTGTGCCGCCAGGGCTCTTGCAATGCACACCCGCTGTTTTTCCCCGCCGGAGAGTTCGCTAGGATACCGGTCCAGATATTTGTCATTGAGTTCGATCATCTCCAAAAGCTCTGAAACGCGGCGGTCAATCTCCTTTTTTCCAGGATTGTAGTAGAAGCGGATGGGCCGGCCGATAATATCCTTGACCTTGTGCCTCGGGTTGACTGCCACATCCGGCATCTGGAAGATCATCTGCCATTTGCGCAGCCGGTCCTTGTCCCGGTGCTTGAGCAGGGGGGACATCTCAATGCCGTCAAAATACACCATGCCTTCGGTCTGGGGTAAAAATCCCGTGATCACCCGGGCCACCGAGGTTTTCCCGGAGCCGGATTCCCCGACAACCGCAACAGTCCTTCCGCGGAACACCTCAAAACTGACATTATGGAGCACGGCAGGGCCGTTTTTGTAACCGGCCGTGATGTTTTCCACCCGGAGCAGGGGCTCCTCCTGCTTGGGTGGGGCCACATCCTTGACCTGGCGCCGGACGGCCAGAAGATCGGCCGTGTATTTTTCTTTGGGTGCATCCAGGATCTGGGCGGCCTGGCCTTCCTCCACGCACAGGCCGTGCCGGAGCACCATGATCCTGTGTGAGAGCTGGGCCACCACAGCCAGGTCATGGGTGATGTAAATAGCGGCGCAGTTGAACTTTCTGACCACCTCTTTGATGGCGGTGAGCACTTCAATCTGGGTGGTGACATCCAGGGCCGTGGTAGGCTCGTCAAATATGATGATGTCGGGATCACATGCCATGGCCATGGCCACCATGGCCCGCTGGAGCTGCCCGCCTGAGACCTGGTGGGGATACCGGAATCCGATACCGGCCGGGTCCGGGAGGAAGAGCTTTGTGTACAGATCCTCGGCCTTGGCCTTGGCCTGTTCCATGGTCATCATTTTATGGGCCAGGGGGGTCTCTGCAAACTGGGTGATCAGTTTGTGCGAGGGGTTGAACGAAGCGGCCGCACTCTGGGCCACATAGGCGATTTTATACCCCCTGATCTGTTCCAATTCCGATTCCGGTGCTTGTCGAAGCTCTTTGCCAAGATAGTTGATATTGCCTGCGGACAGGCGGCATCCCTCCCGGGCATACCCCATGGCGGCCAGGCCAATGGTGGATTTGCCGGCACCGGACTCACCGATAAGCCCCAAGACCTCTCCGCGGTTCAGGTGAAGGTCCACCCCTTTGACCACTTTTTTCCATTTTCCGTCCTGCCGCCCTTCAATCTCGAGCCCTGTGATGGTGAGCAGCCGCTCTGGTTTGATTTCCGGTTTAATGTCTGGTGTCATGTCGAGTCTCCTTTATGCCCGGATCTGGGCGGAACGGTGAAGGAACCAGTCCACCACCATGTTGATGGACACTGTCAAAGCGGCAATCGCCCCTGCCGGATAGATCGGAGTCAGGATACCGAAGTTGATGGCCCCGGAGTTTTCCCGGACCATGGAACCCCAGTCTGCCGTGGGCGGCTGGATACCCAGCCCCAGGAATGACAGGGATGAGATGAACAGGAAGATAAAGCAGAACCTCAGGCCAAATTCGGCAATCAGGGCGGGTAGGGCGTTTGGCAGGATTTCCCGCCGGACAATGTAAAAGGTTTTTTCCCCGCGAAGCCGTGCCGCATCCACATATTCCATGATGGCGATGTCCATGGCCAGGGCGCGGGCCAGGCGGAACACACGGGTGGCGTCCAGCAGGGCCACCACCACGATGAGCACCGGGATGGACGTCCCCAAAACCGACAGGATCATCAATGCCAGGATCAGGGTAGGGAAGGCCATGAAAATATCCACGATCCGGGCCAGGAGATTATCAAGCCATCCGCCGGTGACTGCAGCAGTCAATCCTAAAAAGGCGCCTACAAAAAATGCGATCAGTGTGGTGATAAAGGCAATGGTGATGGAGTTGCGGGCGCCATATATCAGCCGGGTGAGCATGTCTCGACCCAGTTGGTCCGTTCCCAGGAGGTGGCCGTCCCCTGGCGAGAGCCAGACATCGGCTACGATTTCCGATTCCCCGTAGGGTGCCAGCATCGGTGCGAGCAGGGCGACACTCAAGCCGAAAATGACGACGGCAAGGCCGATTTTGGCAGACAAGGGACTGGTTTTAAAGGTGTTGAACATGTTCAGCATGGTTTTCATGGCAATAACCTCATTTGGGGTGGCGGAGTTTGGGGTTGGAGAGGATGGACAATACATCGGCGGTCAGGTTGAGAAAAATATAGGTACAGGCAAATATCAATCCGGATGCCTGGACCACCGGGATATCCCGCTTGGACACCGAGTCCACCAGAAGCTGCCCCAGGCCCGGGTAGACAAAAACCACCTCCACCACGACCACGCCGACCACCAGCCAGGCCAGATCCATGACCACCACATTGATGATGGGGGCCAGGGCATTGGGCAGGGCATGATAGAAGATGATTTTGGCCCGTTTGACCCCTTTTAGCCGCGCCATTTCAATGTACGGACTGGAGAGCACCCCGATGATGGCCGCCCGTGTCATGCGCATCATGTGGGCCAGGACCACCAGGGTCAGGGTCAGACAGGGCAGGACCAGGACGTTGATCCGTTCGGACAGGGCCATGTCCGGCCGGAGGATGGCCACGGATGGAAAGAGTTCAAACTGAACCACAAATACCACGATCAAAAGATAGGCCACAAAGAATTCAGGCAGGGAAATGGCGCTCAGGGTTGAGGTGGACAGGAGTTTGTCCAGCCATGAATTCTGGTACAGGGCGCAGATCAGTCCCAGGACAATGGCCAGGGGAATGGAAACAACAGCCGCGGAAAACGCCAGGACCAGGGTATTTTCAAACCGCCATCCGATCATGCCGGTCACGGGCCGGCCGTTGGACAGGGAGTTCCCCAACTCACCCCGGGCCAGGTCTCCGAGCCAGGTTGCATACCGGGTGTGCAGCGGCAGGTCCAGCTTGAGTTCTTTTCGAAGGGCTTCCAGGTTCTCCTGGGTGGCACCCTGGCCCAGGATCGCCTGGGCCGTATCCCCGGGCAGGGCTTCCAGGCCTGCAAAGATCAGGATGGAGATGGCAAACAGTGTGAGCAGGGCAAACCCGGTTCGTTTGACAATGACGGGAAACAGAAAATTCATGGGATCCTCGTTTGCTTCAGGCAGGGCCCTGTGTCAAGCTGCTTCGGGCCCTGCCATTGGGATTTATGCCTTAAACCACCAGCGTTCACAGGCGCGCAAGCCGTCAAGCTCCACGTTGCCTGCCACGGGGTTGTACCCGATCTTGTCGCTTGCTGCGTCCACGATATTGGCAATCATGGGGATCACTACGCTGCCGTCATCGTGCAGGGTTTTCTGCAGTTCATAGTACATCTGGCGCCGTTTGTCCGTGTTGAGTTCGGCACGGGCTTCCTTCACCAGCTTGTCAAATGCGGGCACCTTCCAGACCGATTCATTGGCCGAGGCATCGGACACATAGGTCATGGAGAGGATCCAGTCCACGGTCGGACGGGCATACCAGAAAGAGGCGCAGAACGGTTTGACCCGCCAGACTTTGGCCCAGTATCCGTCATTGGCTTCCTTGACCACTTCCATCTTCATACCGGCCTTGGTGGCATGTTCCTTCCAGAGCTGGGCCGTATCCACACATCCGTTGTACACCATGTCTGCCACATGCAGCCTTACCACTTCATCCTGGAGACCTGATTTCTTTAAATGAAATTTAACCTTGTCCGGATCATACTGGCGCTGGGGAATGCTGGTGGCTGCATATTTCACATAGGCAGGTACGGGATAGTCATTGCCCGGCACGCCATACCCCTGGAGGATGGTCTTGACCAAAGCTTCCCTGTCCACGGAGTATTTGACTGCTTTTCTGAAATCGGGGTTGTCATAGGGTTTGACATCCTTTCTCATGGGGAAGGTATAGGTCAGGCCGCCCGGGGTATTGATCACCTGGATGCCCTTCATCCGCCCCAGAAGCCGTGCAGTTTTCCTGTCCGGCCGGTTGATGATGTCAACCTGACCGGTTTTAAGGGCAGTGGTCCGCGCGGTGTCGTCTGCCATGGTGATGATCTCAATGGAATCGAACCAGGCCCGGTCTGCCTTGAAGTAATTGGGGTTGCGCTCACCAAATGCCCGGACACCGGGTTCCCATTCCTTTAATATATAGCCGCCGGTTCCCATACCGTCCTCAAAATCTGTGGTCCCGGCAGGCACGCAGGGCATGCGGGTGGAGCTCAAGATATAGGGGAAATCCGCATTGGGATCTTCGAGGATGACCTTGAATTCGAATTTACCGGTTTTGAGAATCTCTTTGACCGGTTTGACCACGGCTGCAATCTGGGACTTATTTCCTTCACCCCGGTGATGGTTGATGGAAAAAATGGCATCTTCTGCATCCATGGTTTTGCCGTTGTGGAATTCCACATCATTCCTCAGTTTGAAATGCCAGACCTTTGCACCGGGTTCGGCATGCCACTCCTTGACCAGCTCGGGCTGGAGTTCACCATTTTTATCCAGTTCAAGAAGCGGGTTCCGGTAGAGACCCATGGTGGTCATCTGGTCGAAGACGCCGGAGAAGTTGGAGGGATCCAGGCTGTCGGTGGTGGAACCTCCGGCAAGCCCCAGCTTCAGGGCACCGCCCTTTGAGGGGCCTGAGGCAAAGACGCTTTTGAGCAGTCCGGGGGCAGGGACGGCTGCGGTAACACCTGCGGCTAAAGCGCCTTTCACAAATGTTCTTCGGGTCATTCCGTTTTTGTTTTCTGTCATGGCGGATTTCCTTTCTTTTGTGTTTATTCGGGTTACATCACTCGCTTTATGTCTTTATTTGCCGCCGTTACAGTGCAGGTTGTGTGCCATGTTCCGGAAAGGGTTCTTCTGTTGCATGCCACTGGTGGGCAATGCCCCGGTATACCAGGGAAGCCTTTGAATTCAGGGCAGTATCTCTCAGCCGGCTCCGGCCAGGCGTGTTCTGTATCGATCTTAAAAAATTCTCAGAATCTTAAAAAATTATCATTTGCCGGACAGGGCAGCGCTTCACGCTGACGGCAGCCTGATAAAAATTCAATGTTCTGATAAATTTTCAAGGCAGGCCATGGCGGTGTCAGGTGCAAAAACCCTGTTGTTTCAAGTTTCCAAGAAAAAACTTTCGCTTTGAATAGCTTGAATTTAAAGGGGTTGGGTCCCTTGTTAACTAATTGGGTCCGGTCAATGGGGGGTATCGGTTTTAAACGGTGGCATAGGTTTCGCAAAACCAGGGTGCCAGGCACTCAACCCTGTATATGACCACAGGTGATCAGATGACAAGGAGGAAAAATGGCCGATCCCCGGTTTATCCGGATGCAGGGCAGACAGGAACTTGAAGAGATCCATGAGGCAAGCATCAAAGTCCTGGAGACTGTCGGAGTGGAACTTCAATCCGAGGCTGCACTTGAGTTGTTCAAATCCAGGGGAGCAACCCTTGACGGGAACCGGGTGAAGATTCCCTGGGCACTGGTTGAACAGGCCATTGAATCCGCTCCCTCTTCCTTTGTGCTTCATGCCCTGGACCCTGAGAAGTCCATTACCATCGGGGAGGGGCAGTCCCGGACCCATATTGAGCCCAGCAACGGTTGTATCTATGCCCAGAGTCTTGAAACCGGCCGTCAAAAGGCGGTTGTCTCTGATCTGGTCAATTTTGTCAAACTGGCCCAGGCAAGCCCGGTCTGTACGATCAACGGCGGGGTACCGGTGGAGCCTTGCGATATTGATCCAAGGACCTATTTCATCCGGATCTTTTATGAAACCCTGAAGAATACGGATAAACCCATTCGCAGCAATATGAGCACCCGGCAGGACATGGAGCACATGTTTGCCATGCTGGAAATCGCGTTTGGCCGAAAAGGGTTTCTTGAGGATCATCCTGCAATTTATGCCAGCATCAACCCCCTAAGTCCCCTGGCCTACAACCATGAGTCACTGGATGCCATCATGACCTATGCCGAATACGGCCAGCCCGTGACCGTTCTGAGTTGTGCGCTTGCCGGAATTTCTGCACCGGTCAGCCTGAAAGGGGTGTGTGTGATGCAGAACGTGGAAATTCTCTCGGGCCTGGTTTTTACCCAGCTGGTCCGGCCGGGCTCACCTTTTGTATATGCGCCGGCCAGTGCCGTACCCAATCTTCGGACCGGTGAATATGTGACAGGGTCTCCGGAATCCAACCTGATCAATGTGGCCAATATCCAGCTGGCTAGAGAGCTTTACCACCTGCCGACCCGGACCATGGCAGGACTGACCGACGCCAAAACCGCGGATGCCCAGGCAGGGATAGAAACCATGCAGAACCTGTTCCAGTGCATGATGGGCGGCGCTTCCATCATTAACCAATGCCTGGGGGTCCTGGATTCCATCATGACCAACTCATATGAGAAGTTCATCCTGGACCAGGAGATGATTTCAAGGATTCTCACATTCATGAACGGATTCGAGGGGGCAAAAGGGGATCTGGCTGAAGAGGTAATCCAGGAGGTCGGTCCAAGGGGAACCTTTCTTTACCATCCATCAACCTTTGCAAGCTGCAGGGATGCGTGGCGGCCCTGTGTCTCAACCTGGGACAACTATGAAAAATGGGAAGAGGCAGGCAGCCCGGATGCAGCACAAAATGCCACGGCCGTGTACAAAGAGATGCTGGCAAACGCACCGGATACCCTGCTGGATCCTTCAGTGGAGGAGGAACTTACGGCATTTGTCGGCCGCATCATTCCGGACCTGGCACTGAAAATGAAATAGAAAAACCCAAAGAATTTCAAAACGCGGCAGGGTGTCTGCCGCAATATTTTAACCCATTAACTTAAGGTGAAAACAATGGAATCAAGATCGATTTTCTCCGAGATTTGTAATACCGCGGGCTTCGGCTTTTCGGTATTCGGAGACGATGAGTTCGAAAGGATTCACCTGGCCACCCTGGAAATCATGCGGACGACCGGGCTCTATGTCGGAGACGAAGAAGCCCTGGAGATCCTTGCAGGGGGTGGTGCAATTGTTGACCGGAATACGAAAATCGTTAAATTCCCGGCCTATCTTGTTGAGGACTGCATCCGTTCGGCCCCGCCGAATATCGTTCAATACGGACGCGATCCCAAACATGATGTGTTCCTGGGCGGAAAACGGGTCAACTTCTGCACCTTTGGCCAAGGTGTGAACATTATGGAAACCGACGGTACGGTCCGTCCCTCCATGTGTGAGGATGTGGGCAAAGCTGCCCTGCTCACCGATGCCATGGAAGAGGTGGATGTATGCGAACGGTCACTGACTGCAGGGGATGCCCCGGACAATGTCGCTCCGGTGTGGGAAGCGGAAACCGTCTTTGCCAGCACCGGCAAACATACGGTTTACGGCCCGGGCAACGGCTGGCGTGCCGATAAGATCATCAAGATGGCCCAGGCCATTGTCGGTGGTGAAGAGGCATTAAGGGAACGGCCCATACTGACCATCAACTGCTCGCCCACGAGCCCTCTGACGCTGGATGTCAACTGCTGCACCGGTGTCATGACTTGTGCACGGGCAGGGGTACCCTGTAACCTGATCTCCATGGTCATGGCCGGGGCTTCCGGCCCCATTACCCTGGCGGGAAGCCTGGTGGTTCACAACTGTGAGATCCTGGGCGCCATCGTACTGCATCAGCTCACTGCCAAGGGCGCGCCGGTGATTTACGGGTGTTCCTCCCTGATGTTTGATCTCAGGCTGACCACCACCCCTGTGGGATCACCCGAGTGCGGCATGCTCAATGCAGCCGCACCGGCGCTGGCCCAGAAGTATATGCTGCCGAGTTTTTCGGCCGGTGGTTAGGCAGACTCCAAGCTGCCAGACGCACAGGCAGGTCATGAAAAGACACTTACTGCAATGTGCGCCGCCAACGCGGGAACGAACCTGATCTACGGTGCCGGGATGTTGGACTCGGGACTGATTTTCAGCTACGCCCAGTTGGTGATCGACAATGACATCTTCAAGATGGTCAGAAAGGTGATGCAGGGTATCCATGTGGATGATGAAACCCTTGCACTGGAAACGATCAAGTCGGTAGGACCCGGCGGTGATCACCTGATGCAGGCTCACACCATGAAATACATGCGGACCTTACCCTCCGCCCCCCATATTATCGAGCGGAACAATTACGACCGCTGGTTGGGTAAAGGCGGTAAAGATATGGCCGAGCAGGCCGCGGAAAAAGCTGCGGACATCCTGGCCAACCATAAACCCATGCCGCTGAGCGATGAAGCCAAGTCTGCCATACGCAGCATTGTGGAAGATGCAACAGCGGAAAGCGAAGAGATGAGCAAGAAAAACTAGACCGTTCGGCGGGTGCAGTGCCGATCCACGGCAGGGTCCGGGTGAATCACTGCAGGCGCGGATGGATCTATCCAACACCATGGAGGGACGATCTTCATCAGGATCGTCCCTCTTTTTTTATCAGCTCTTGTAAAACTCGAGATCCGGACCGGCAAAGGGAATCATGGCATCGATGCGTTTCTGGCGCTCGGCCTGGTTCCAGTCCCATGTTTTTCTGGCCATGGCTGCATTCTGGGATACCTGCCGGACGTTTTCCATACCACTGATCAGGGTGGTGACAGGCAGGGACCACACAAATCCAAACACATCCTCCATGGAAAGCGCCGCCGGTATTGCCGGTTTGAGTGAGACCCCCGTGCGCCGCCACCCCTTGCTGCCGCCGAAGAAACGCCCGTACGCCAGCGTCTTCATGGCCAGCACGCCGATCCCCGCTTCCACGCACCGGGGCACTACATGGGTGACGAAGCTCTCGTGGTGGGGGTCGGCAGGGTTGACCGGCATTTGTGAGGCATTCATTTTCAGCCCCCGTTCCTTGATCCTCTCCAGCATGTTGAGGTGGGCTTTGTAAGAACCATGGCCGGTGAAACCGATGTACCGGGCCCTGCCCTGCTCTTGGGCCTCTTGAAATGCGTCCAGCACGCCGTTCTGGAAACGCTCTTCCACATCCCCGGGACTTTGGAGGGCATGCACCTGCCACAGGTCCACGTAGTCGGTCCTCATGCGGGAGAGGGAATCGTCAAGGTCTTTGAGGGCGTCCTTGCGGGTTGTGGCCAGGGTTTTAGTCATGATGAAGGACACATCCCTGTACTTGGGTGTGAGGAATTTACCGTAGCGCTTTTCTGCTGTTCCGCCACTGTAAAGCGGGGCGTTGTCAAAAAAGCGAACCCCTTCCTCCAGGGCTTTTTCAATGATAGCCTGCGCGTCCTTTTCCGAAGCACTGCCCACATGATCCCCGCCCACACCCAGGTTGGTCACGACCGGCCCCAAAGCCCCCATCTTTCGCAGGGGAAGAAGCTTTCCCAGCCGGTCACTGCCTGAACCAGTATCTGCGGCAAAGGTATTTGGGCCAGGGAAAAGGCCGGGCACCATCAGGCTGGCGGTGCAGCCGGCCAGCATGGTCATGAACTCCCTGCGTTTCAATCCAGTGTGCAGGTTGGGGGTGTTGTCATTTTCAGTTTTCATCACATCCTCCGGTTTTCAGTGATTCACCATCCTCTAATTCAGGGGGGGCGCGGCCTCCATGGGATTAATTCCACTGGCGGCCCAGGCAATCGCCTGGTTCTGATTGATTTGATTCAGGCGAGCCATGTCGCTGTCAGGGATTTCAAAATCAAACAGGTCCAGATTTTCCCGGATGCGTTCAGGTTTGCTGCTCTTGGTTAATACAGCATAGCCGTGCTGTAATCCCCACCTCAATAACAGTTTGGCTTCTGAAACGTTAAGGGCTGCCGCAATCTCCTGGGTGACCGACTGGCATTCCTCCTTGATCTCGGCTAACACTTCTCCCCCCTGTCCCTCTTCGATCCGCCAGGTGGAAAGGGGTGCCAGCGAGCTGTATGCAATCGGTGCGATTGAGTTCTTTTTCATGTAGCCGGTCAGATCAGCCCGGGCACAAATCGGATGAAATTCAACCTGATTGGCCTCAGGTTTTGCCAGGTTCGCGTCCAGGATCTCCTGAAGGTTCTTTTCACTGTAGTTGGATACGCCAATATGCCGGGTCAGCCCTGATTTTTTCAGTTCTTCCAAAGCGCTCCACTGTTCCAGCCTGAGCTCTGATAGCGGCGCATGGATCAGGTAAAGATCCACGTAGTCAAGCTGGAGTTCACCGAGTTGTTTTTTCAGGGTATCAACTGTTTGCTGAAAGTCTTTTTCAGGTGCTCCCCACTGTTTATATCCGGGAAAAAGCTTTGTGGTCACAAAAAGATCATCTCTTGAAACACCTGCGGCTTTAAGCCCTCTGCCCGTGCCCTCCTCATTTTGGTATCCTTCGGCTGAATCAATGTGCCTGAATCCAGTCGCGATCGCCTCTTTTACACAGGATTCAGCCTGGTCAACCGATAACTGGTAGGTGCCAAACCCAACAAGAGGCATGCCGATTCCGTTGCGTGTCGATGTTGATATCTTTGTCATAGGTAAACCCTTTTTCTTAGTAAAAACTATTTCACCAGCAAAAAACAGTTTTTTATGATTCCATACACCAAGAGCTGGATTTTTAAACTACTGGAGTGTACGTCTTTTTCTTTTTCAATGCTTGCCTGGAAATCTAAATTAGTTGCCTATTTCTACACATTAAAAGATTCCATATGGACAATCAATTTGCATAATTATATGTTTGGTTCGGGAGGTAAAATCATATGTCAATTCAAAATCTCATTAATTCATCGTTTCAAGCCCTTGAAAATAAAGAGGATGGATTGCTTGTTCTGAATGAAGAGAACCGGTTTATGCTGCTCAAATCCAGTATTACCTCAGACTTGGAAGCCACTTTTTATGAGCCGGCTCTCTGCTTGATTCTCCAAGGGAGCAAGGAGGTGACGGTGGGGGCGAGGGTGGTTGAGTTCGGCGTGGGCGAATCACTCATCGTCAGTCATGAGCTGCCGGTACTTTCCAGAATTACCCGGGCCTCAGAAGATGAACCCTATATCGCTTTGGTTTTGGGGATCGATTTAAGTGTCATCAGAAGCCTGTATGAAGAGTTTGGTGAATCTGCACTGCTGATGGGTGGATCGCGTTCTCTTGAAGTGGATCAAACCGCTCATGAGCTTTCCGATGCACTTTACAGGCTGGTCAGTTCATCGCAAAACAAGATCGATGCCTTGGTCCTGTTCCCCCAGATCCTTAGAGAGGTTCATTTCCGGTTACTGCAGGCACCATATGGCGGGATGCTCAGGGAGTTGCTTCGGGTGGACAGCCGCGCAAGTAATATTTCAAAAGCAATATCCATTATCAGAAATCAGTTCATGAACAGCCTATCCGTCACGGAACTGGCAAGGTCCGTAGGGATGAGCACCTCCTCATTTCATCAGCATTTCAAGTCGATTACCGAATCCACCCCCCTGCAGTATCAAAAAGAGTTGAGGTTGTTGGAGGCCCGAAGACGAATTACAACCCAAGGAGAAAGTGTCACTGCTGCAGCCCTGAATGTCGGTTACGAAAGTCCGAACCAGTTCAGTCGTGAATATACCCGTAAGTTCGGAGTGAACCCAAGTTCAGACAGCCGGTGTACTTTTGCATAGATCATTCTGATATTGGAAAATTTTAGGCCAT
This sequence comes from Desulfobacteraceae bacterium, assembly GCA_004796375.1. GTDB lineage: Bacteria > Desulfobacterota > Desulfobacteria > Desulfobacterales > Desulfobacteraceae > MADRE2. The sequence goes on along the minus strand of QZLA01000057.1, from coordinate 19,068 downwards.
GGACATTTTTTTTATTGAGTTCCATCAGAATCTTTTGACTCATCCAGAACTTTTCGAACCATCTGGGCCATATCTGATTTTATAACGGGTTTCATTAAAAAACCTTTAACGCCAATATTCTCAGCCTTTTCTTTGTTTATCCGCTCGCTGAAGCCTGTACAAATTATAATTGGAGTATCAGGATTGATTGACAACATTTCCTTTGCAAGTTGGACCCCGGTCAAGTTTGGCATGGACATATCAGTTATCACAAGATCAAATTGATTCGGATCATTCTTAAATGATTCGAGGGCTTCGATGCTGTTTAACCTTGATGTCACTTTGTATCCAAGTCGCTCAAGTATTTGTTTTTCAAGTCTAATTACAGGGTCCTCGTCATCAACCAAAAGGATATGCTCATCACCTGTCTCAAATGTGTTTTTTACCTCACTTAAGTCTTTTTTTTCAGCGTCATTTATGAGGGGCAAATAGACCTTGAATGTGGTACCTGATCCGACTTTGGTTTCGACTTCGACCTCTCCGCCATATTCCTTTACGATTCCATACACAACAGCAAGACCAAGACCGGTTCCCTTTCCTTGCTCTTTGGTCGTAAAATAAGGCTCGAATATCTTGTTCTTTACTTTCTCCGTCATACCGACACCATCGTCGGAAACTGTAAATTGCAGATACTTTCCTGAGCTAGTGATAGCGTCAGTTAAACTAATCCGATCAATTGTTATCTCTTCGAGAGCCACTTTAATTTTACCATTTTTTTCCTGAACCGCATGGTATGCATTGGTGATTAAGTTCAAGCCAATTTGATGCAGTTGCGTGGCATTGCCCCGGACTGGGCCGCAGTCTTTCCATATTTCCTGCTCTATTTCGATATTTGTCGGAATGCTTGACCGGCAAAGCTTAAGAACCTCTTTTAAGATACTCTGGAACTTTATAGGCATTGTTTCTTGGTCAGATTGACGGCTGAATGACAGGATTTGTGATACCAAGCCTTTGGCTCTATGACCGGCTTTATAAATTTCATGTGCATGCTCGAGCTCCAAGCTTCCAGCCGCCAGGTCCTCCATCATCAGTTCTGACCGGCCAATAATTGGGAATAAAATATTATTAAAATCATGCGCAATACCGCCTGCAAGATTACCGATAGCTTCCATTTTTTGTGCTTGTTGAAGCCGGTTCTGCAACTCTATAAAATCTGTTGTATCTCTGAAAACAGATAGTTTAGACAATGATCCGGTTTCATTTTCGAAAACTGTACTTGAAACATTGAAAGACCTGTTGTCTAAAGGGCTGACGATATTTTTTTCCGTATGACCACTTTTAAATATATGGTCATATTTGCACCAAAGGCACTGCCGATCAAATCCGTGGAGGGCCTCATAGCATAATTCCCCAGTGGCGTCGTGACCGACTCTGTCAAGCATGGCTTGATTCATATATTGTATTCGATAATTGTCTGAACAGATATAAACCGGGTCTTTTATTGCCTCCATCATGGTTCGATACTTCATCTCACTATTTTTTAGCGCGGTTTGAGTGTGTTTAATTGATGTAATATCAAGCGTAGTGAAAGTAACTCCAGCGTTTAAATCATCGTCTTCTATTGGTGTTGAACTTAATAAAACATCAATTTTTTTTCCGTCTTTACACTTCATCTGAGTTTCAACGGTGCCCGTTCCTGACTGCCGGATTTGTTCATATTTTTCTCTTCCTACCCGTTCATACTCTTCATCGGTAAAGTAGATCATCCGTGAATTTTGACCAATCAACTCATCTTGTGAATATCCCAGCATTTCACAAAATTTATCATTCACTTGAGACATGATTCGATTGTGGACAACGCCTATACCGGCAGGAGCTGCCCGGAATATGCTGCGCATGTAGGATTCGTTTTTTCGTAATTCGTCCTCGGCTATCTTTTGCTCAGTTAGGTCCCTGATCGCCACTGCCCGGACATCACGACCATCATACTCCATGTTAAGTACCCGCAGTTCCATTGGGAACACTGTCCCATCTTTTCTCTTCCCCGTGGCTGTATATGGTCCCAAAGAGCCTTTGGTAATTTGCTGTTGTATAATTCTGTGTGACTCCGGTGTTGTTGTGCGCGAAATTCCTTCCTTTCCAATCAACTCTTCTCTTTCGTATCCGAACATGTTGAAATATTGGTCATTTGCTTCGAGAACAACACCCTGGTCATGGATAACAATGGCTTCAAACGCTGTTTTCGCTAGCTGTTTGAATCGCTTTTCACTCTTTCGCAATACTACTTCCGCCTTCTTGCGATCCGTGATATCTCGCAAGAAGCAAATACATTGCCCGCCTTCATCTTTACGAAACTGAAGACTGATTTCAACATCAATAATCGATCCGTCTTTACGACGATGTTTTGTTTCAAAACGGTCAGATCCTGCTGCAATAACTTTCTGCATGTGTTCAACGACCATCTCGGGAGTTTCGATAACCTCTAATTCTGGGATGCGCATAGCCAGAAGTTCGCTTTCACTGTAGCCACTCATGCGACAATAAGCATCGTTGACCTCAAGTAATTGACCCTTTGTATTCGTTAACCAATATCCGTCCATAGTCGCCTTTAAGATCGACCTGTAGCGTTTCTCACTTTTTTGGATCTGCTTTCGGTTCTCCATCTCCTTGAGTCTTTTCAAACCGCTCTCAGATATGACTGAAATCAGCCCTTTTATGAAAAATAGATAACTATCTAATTGTTCTTGAGTCCAGATAGGAACTTTTTCAACCGCTTTGAGGTAAGCTTCTTCATTAAAACCATATTTATGAGCCTGAGTTCGGAAAACAGTGATATTCGGTTTCTCTAAGAAAAATTGACCCGTAAAAAAATTACCATAGTGAATTCCGTCTATGATAATGGGAATAGCATTATCAACAAGACCATGCGGGCAATGATAAGTTACAGCAGGATTCGCTTCGTGAATATGGTCTTTGATGTACTGGTCACTTTTTATGCAGACTTTCTCAGCATCTTTATTTCTCCTGTGAAACTGAGTGCAGACCTCCTGCCATGCAGTTGCAGTAAGGATGTTTCCATCGTTGTCGATGATTGACGATGGAAATGAATAGATCGCATTCAACCTGTCCTGCAGATCTTGGAAATGTTCAATATCAATTAAGTCTTGTAATTTATATTCCATGGTCCGACTCCAACATCTTGATCATTGAGACACCAATGAATTTGAATCCGTTGCCTGACATCATTTATTATTTTTCGTGGATCACTATAAAAGATGAATAATGATGTTTAGGCGATCCGCTTGAATTCTCAAACTTGGTATAGTTCTAATTAACCCTCATTTTATCAATCGATTCGTGTCACTTCTACAGATCATCCAGAAACTCATTTTTAATGATTTCCCCACTTTTAATGACCATCTTTACCTCACCGAGTATTTTTATGTTTGTTAGTGGATTGCCTCTGATCACAATCATATCAGCAATCTTACCGGGCTCAATTGTTCCCAGATCTTTTATAACTCCTGCCAATTGGGCCGCATTCCTTGTGGCAGAAACAATGATTTGCATTGGCGTCATTGAAGCCTGTTTCATCAGGAGTATTTCGGTGATGGGCATGCCAGGATCAAACTCAGCATTAAACCCGGCAAAATCAGTTCCCAGGACCACCTTGCCTCCTGACTTTACAAACCGGTCAAGATTTGTAACCGCATTTCTCAGAATCCAGTCTCCATACTGTTCAGATACATTTTTCCACAACTCCAGCGTCGGGACCCAGAAGACGCCCTCCTGAACCACTCTTTCAATCATAGAATCACTCAGTTCATCATACACCATGTGCTCAAGTGAGTTGGTTCCCCCATCCAGGGCCAAGACCAGATGTTTTGAGCGGGTCACGTGACATGACACTGACTTTCCCCGGCTGTGAGCTGTTTCAACAATAGCGTTGACAAGCTTGCCATTGATTAATGGCCATGACTTGAGTCCTTGCCGGTCTTCAATACCTATTTTTATAAAATCAACGCCCTTGTCGATGAGATCATTGATTTTTTCCTTTGCATCTTTTGGGGACGAGACATGCCATGTACCGTATCCTCCTGGATTGGATACAATCGGACCTGCAATGATGAGGCGGGCATTCCTGTTATCCTTTAGCAGTCGGTCGCGCAGTCCGGTGTGGGATCCAAGCGCATTACCCATTTCTTTTACAGTGGTTACACCGCCCCGGGACCATCTTTTGAGTTTTCTTTCATCATGGGCTGCGTGCACATGAGAGTTGAAAAAGCCCGGCAGAATGGTCGCACCTTTAAGATCTACCCTGGAGGCTGATAAAGGAATTGTCATATCCGAAACATGACCGACCTTAAAAATTCTAATGCCCTTTACAAGAATTGCCATTTTGGGAACCGGTTCCGCTCCTGTGCCATCAATCAAGACAGCATTTATAAAAGCCGTCAGGTTATCCTGATCTGCAAAAAGCTGTTGGCTTGCAAGAATGTAGAAGACTGCCAGTAAGATAATGAAACTGTTTTGTATTCTTTTTTTTGTTGCCATGGCGTCACCTGACCAAATAATTGCACGGATCTGTGTAACTTGTCGATGTGAATGATATCCGTTCAGCATTTATTGGAGAAATAGCTGAATAAAAAAGATTTTGCCAGATCTAAATTTAGAATGATTAAAGTTGAATGAGGACTTACGGGATTATCGATTGGATTCTCGACAGGATTCTAAAAAAAGGACTGCGCTTTGATCACTCAGTATTAGATTAATATTTGTCGCTGATCCCGGGCTTGACATGATTTGAGTATTTATCCTAATATATCTGATTTGATAAGAAAAAGGTTCGAAACAGAACTGGAGCTGACATGGAATTTCTGCGCATGAAATGGTCTGGAATGGCTATTCTCTTAATCATCCCCCTGATTATCGGTTTTTATGATACTGCAGAGGCTGCTCAACGTCTCGAGGTTGGATGCCCTGAAACCAATGCGATGATTGTGATCGATCCCGGTGAGGATGTGATTCACCGGGGCGATCTGGGCGAAAAGATGGAATTGCCCATTCAACAGCAACCGGTGTCAGATATGGTACTGGTGCTGTCATCCGGGGCCTACGATCCTGCCGGTGGTGAGGTGACGCTGCACCTGCAGTTTCGCCTGATAGACATCGATCCGTTCTATCTGAGCCATTATGTGGTGGGTGCAAAGCCGGTCCGTATCGAGGGGCTCGGCGTGACCCTGGAAACCATGGACCTGACGATCACCAGTACCGGAACCACTACCCAGGGGGAGACCTTTGCCGAGTTTACCGCAACTATCAATACGTCTACCGGCTATCGCAGACAGAATTATACCCTGTGGCTGGCAGGCGAGATCCCGGTCAAATTCACGCTATACCGCCTGTGGGAGTCTTTGGAGATGGTGGATGCCAACCGGGAGGGCGGGTTTATTGATCACTGGTTCCAGATCACTGAAACAGCATTTCCATCGGGTTGTGTGGAGGGGGCGCCCACCAGTGCCTATTCCGATTTCACCATGGTGACGGTACCGCTGCAGAATGCTGATGTTACCATATCCGGCGAAAATGCCCTGTTCGAACCAACCCAGACAGTAACTGATGATCAGGGCATCTTCGGGGTTGCCGCCTATCGGGACCCGGCAAGCTTTGATCAGGCAATGGATTCAATCAACGCCGGAGGTGATGAAGCAGCATTACTGATCAATGTAAAGAACAGTATTCGACGGCGGGGCTTGAAGGGCACTTACTGCGAAGTGATCATGGTCGAGGGAGTGGTCCGGGTGAAAGACGGTACGGGTACGGTTAAACAGGGAGATATCCTGCGGCCGGGAGCCATACTGACTCTTCGAACCGGTTGGGGCAGCCGGGCCCAGATCGCTTTGCGGTTTATTAACGGCAGCAAACTACAGGTCATTTCCGATGTGTATACCAATGCCTGCCTGTCAGATACCATTAAAATCGGTTGGTCTGGGATTGAAAATCTGGATACCATCCAGGGTAAACTCCCCTTGGCCAGCCTAACCCGAACCCTGTGTGAAAAACTGGCCGGATTTCCCAGCACCCCCGAGCAGTGGGCCAAAAGTGTCGGTCGGGTTTCGGTGACAACAGCCGTTTCTCTGGTGGTTCCCGGGTCCGGCCTGGTGGGGTTTGGTATGCGGTATATAGCCAAGGACCAGGCTGGTAAACTGTACGACCGGGTTGTAACAAACGGGTCTCCGGATTCTATGATGGATCTGGCGGCTGGCGGGTCCGGAGATCCCCGGGGGATTATAGATCTCTACTATGACGGTTCCAGCCGGGTGGCGGGGAATTTAGGCAGCATCCAGGTGTACGAGAATAGTGCCGGGGCCCAAACACCCTTTATGGAAGTACAAGACGGCCAGTGGGTTGAGATGAAAACAACCGTCGGAAGAACCTGGACCACCCCGATAGAACAGATTGACGGTCAGGGACCGGACCTCCGGCTGGGTTGTGAAGCCTATCCGGATATTTTTGTTACCCGATACCGGTTGTCTGCATTTGATCTGGCCGGGATCGATGCCAGTTCTCTATCGGTTCAGGTGAATGGAAATTCCTCCACGGCATTCACCAGCGAGGACGGAGAAACGTGGACTGCTGAGTTCAGCGGTGTGCCGCCCGTACCTGTCAGCATGTCTTTCAGCATTAGGGACAACAGCGGCAATGAATCGGTAATGGACTGGTCCAGAACATCCATGCCGGGCGAGCCGGTGCTGGAAAAAATTCTCCCGGGTTGCTGGGATGCCGGGGCTACCTTTATTGGCTGGGATAATCCTACGGGTATGGACGCGACAGATATCATGTACCATGAGGTGCGTCAGATATGGCGGGTCAACCCGATTCAATGGAGCAAAGGGCCCTGGCTTTCTGTTGGTCAGGCCAACGAAATCTGGCTGGAGGTGCCGGATAACGTCAGCCTGGGGACGGATTTTTATATCGAAGTGCGGACATTCGATCAAACCGGTGCTTCCGGATTTGCAGTCCGCTCAGATACATTGGAATACGCTGAGACCCAGCCGTTCATGGGGCAGTCGATCGGTGCACCAATACACCTGTTGCTCCATTCTACCGATTAGATATTCACTGGGGGGCAGAATAATAAAAGCTCTTTTCATTTGAGCGAATCGATCAAGGCAAGGCCTCATGGTATGAACAGAGGCCGGCAGCGCGTAACAATCGGCAAACACTGGCAGTAGTATGGAACGCCTTTATTGACATGGCTTTGGCTGACTGATGATAGGCAAGAGCTAAGTAATGATTTAAATGCCGCTATGGAGAGAAAGCTTTTGATTAGAGTATAGTCTAAATGATCATCTATTAGAACAACATCTCAATATGGTATTCACTACGATCCTGAGTGCTATTAATCTTTGCACTGCATTTATGAGCCAGTTTTACCATAGCTGTGTTTTCAGAGAGAATATCTGCCTTGAATCCTTTGATCCCTTTCGATTTTGCATACTCAGCCATTCGTTGCTGCAAAGCACTTCCAAGTCCCATTCCTTGCCATTCGTGTAGAATCATATAGGCAACCTCTGCCAAATTAGTTGAAGGATCCAGCACATAAAATGAACTGCCGATAATTTTCTCACGTTCACGGTCACCTGTAGTTACTACGAAAGCCATTTCATTTTTATAATCTACGTTACAATAATGTTCCGCTTCTGAAACAGATAATCGCTTTACGTGTCTGAAAAAACGGGTGAAGACATCTCCTGGAGGCAATTTATAAAAAAGGTCCTGGAGACCGTTTACATCACTGGCTTTTGATGGCCTGATTACAATCTGGGTCCGGTCTTTCAATTCGATTTTTCTGTCTTCCTTATGAGGATAATGACATTCAATTGTTCCGTCGCTCTTACATTTTAGATCCTGATCCTGCCCCAGGTACTTTAATCTTTTAGCCTCTTTCAGCAGCCAGGGCCTGAATGAGGGATGAGCCACTTCAATAAGGGCAAGTGCCTTTTCACGAATTGATTTGCCAAATAGATAGGCAGTACCGCACTCTGTTACAACATAATGAACATCTGACCGTGGTATGGTTACCCCTTCGCCTTCAGCGAGAATTGGTCGAATCCTGGATTTTTTTCCGTCATCTGTTGTAGATGCCAGGCAGATAATCGGCCGACCTTCTTTCGAAAAAGCAGCACCGCGCATGAAATCAGGTTGTGCTGATACACCTTCAACGAATTTTCCATTGAATTGGTCTGAGCAAACCTGCCCCATGAGATCAACAGCCTGTGCTTGTGTAATCGAAACGAACTTCTTGTTTTTCTTAATGATCGATTGATTCGCAACATAATCAATTGGATGAAATGAAAACATGGGATTTCTGTCAATCAATTCGTAAAGTTTTCGAGTTCCCAAACAGTAGCTGGCCACGATCTGCCCCTTATGTATCGATTTTTCCTGCCCATTAACCATGCCGTTATTGATTAGATTGATGATTGAATCGGTGATGACGTCTGAATGAATACCGAGATTTTTGGGGCCACTCAGATGTTTCAACATTTCAGAAGGGATGGCACCCATGCCAACTTGAAGCGTCGATCCATCCTCAATTATCCTTGATACATAATTGGAGATCTTTTCGACAACAGCTGGTTCTACAAAAGGGAATTCATGCTCCATAATCGGCCTGTCAACCATGATGGCTTTATCTATTTGATTTAACGAGATTATTGTTTCTCCAAGAGTTCTGGGCATTTGAAGATTGATTTCAGCAATGACTGTAGTAGCATTCTGTACAGCTGCAAAGGTGATATCACAGGAAACACCGAGACTGACATAACCAAACTGGTCCGGCATGGATACTTGAATCAGTGCGACATCAATGGGAAATCCACCATTCCTAATCAGTTTAGGCACTTGAGCGATGGACATAGGGATATAGTCTCCACTTCCCTGATCGATCAGTGCATCCATATCCTCATCAACAAAAAATGCTTTGTGGTAAAATTGTGATTTGGGCTGACCATCTTCGTGGGGAATTGCACCTTTGGTAAAAAAATGAAGAAGCTTGATGTCATCCAAACCATTTTTTTGCTGCTCCAACTCCATTGTCAATGTTGCGGGAGTGGCACATCCGGTTCCGATGAAGACCCGGTCACCGGATCTTATTCCTGACAGGGCCTTTTTAGTTGAGCAGATTTTTTCTTTCAGAATTGGAGAGGTTATATGATCGTGGGATTCCAAGTCACGCTTTTTCTTGACGTGATTTTTAAAAAACGTCTTAAGTGGAAATAGGCTTTCCATGATCCCACCTCTTTATTTTGTACGCCCGCAGCTCCTTATAAAAGAAATTGCGTGACAAGTAGATTCGACCACTTTTAATTAAAAACCATCCAATAGAATATGCCACATGGTGGTATGTGTCAAGGTGATGACCTGTGCATGAAAATTTTTTGATATTTAATCTACACTAAGCTCCCTGACGGTATTGATGATTTTGAATCAATACGATATTGTTGTTTTATTCTTAATTATTTAAATACTACATTTTGTTTATAAAATTTCGGCCCATTTTACAGGTGGACTATGAACATTACTTCAATTTCCGACGATTTACATTTTGAATCCATATTTAATCAATCATTCCAGTTTGCAATTATTCTGGATTCCGAAGGTATTGTTTTAAAGATGAATAACCTCTGCAGTGAAGTTTGTGGGAAATATGCAGAAGATGTTATAGGTAAACCATTTTGGGAGGCGGGTTGGTGGCGAGAGTTTCACGATGTGCAATTGTGTACAAAAAAGGCGGTCAACAGTGCTCTCAATGGTGACATTGTCGAGGATGAAGTCAGGTTTAAGGATAAAAATGAAGACATCCGGATTGGTGCTCGAATTTTTTCTCCAATCAAAGATGACTTAAACAAGGTAATGCATATTTCAGTCGTCGGTTTGGATGTAACAGAGATAAAAAAATCAAATGAACGGTTCAAATCATTTTTCAATGACTCACCTGTACCTATCTGGGAAGAAGATTGTACGGAATTATTCAGATACTTTGAGGATTTAAAAAGTCAGGGTATTGAAGATTTTAGAAAATTCTTTAATGACAATCCCCAAGCAGTTCAGGAATGTTCCCTGAAAATGAATATATTGGATGTCAATGAAGCCGCAGTTAAATTACATGGTGCCAAAAACAAAAATGAACTTTTGGGGAATTTGGATAAAATATTTACGCAAAAATCTTTGGAGGATTTTAAAGAGGAACTTATCGCACTTGCCAACGGTGAAAAAGAGGTTCAAATTGAAGGTGAGGTAAAAACCTTGTCAGGAGATTTAAGATACGTATCCCTTAACTTAAAACTGCAAGCCAATACGATACACCCTCCCATTCTGGCATTGCTCACCACTGTTGATATAACGCAGCGTAAAGAAATGGAGTTGGCTTTAGCAGAAAGTGAGGAGAGATCTAAGCTGGCCTTGGAATCTGTTAGTGATGCGTTGTGGGACTGGCATTTGGTTTCAGGCGATGTCCATTTTAATCCTCAATGGTATACTTTATTGGATTACGAACCTTATGAACTTCCCCAAGGTTATGAAACTTGGAGCAGCCTCCTGCACCCGGAAGATAAATCATTGTCTGAAGAAACTATTGAAAGGCACTTGATTACTGGCGAGCCATTTAAGATGGAATTTCGCATGCGCACAAAAGGCGGGGAATGGAAATGGTTATTGGGGAGAGGAAAAACTGTTTCATGGGATGCCAATGGCCAACCCCAGCGGATGATCGGCACAAATGTAGATATTTCTGACATCAAGGAGTTGGAATTGGCCTTAAAAGCATCCGAAAAAGAGCTGCGTGAAAAAAACAAAGCACTTCGATTATCCCTTGATGCTGCAAAAGCGGGAACCTGGACATGGGATGTTGAGTCGGGTGAAGTGGCATGGGATGACCAAATGCAAACTATCTTTGGTCTTGAACCTGGCACATTCGATGGTACTTTTGAAGGTTGGAAGAGACGGGTACACCCTGATGACATTGATACTGCCGAACAAAAAACCCTGGACGCACTAAATCATGGGACTTCATATGAATATGAATACCGTGTCAAAGGCGTTGATGGTGAATGGAGGATAGTCAACGCTCAGGCTGCAACTTTAGTAAACGAGGCCGGGAAGCCCATCAGAATGTCTGGCTTTGCCACAGATATCACAGAACGCAGGATATCTGAAAAGTCACTAATCGAAGCTGAAAAAAAATACAGAACTCTGGTTGAAACCTCTCCGTTTGGCATTCAACTTACCGACCTTGAAGGGAAAATCATATTTAGTAATCCTGCTCACCATCATATTCAAGGATACAATAATGGAGAATTAGTCGGCAAATACATTTGGGATTTTGTCGCAAATGAAGAAGATAAAGAGCAAACAAAAACGTATTATCAATTTATACTCAAAGAACAACCGTATCCAGAAACCTATTTCAATACAGACAAAAGAAGTGATGGCCAACTTATCGAAACTCAAATCAATTGGGATTATATAAGAAATGGTAATGGTGAATTAGAAGGTATCATAAGCATCATAAGTGATATAACAGATCAGAAAAAAGCCGAAAAAGAACTACAGATAAGTGAAGCAAAATACAGGCAGCTTATTCAGACGGCTTCAGACGCCATTTACTTAATATCGAAACAAGGTAAATTTGTAGATGTTAATCCGGCAGCTTGCAACATGTTGAACCGGACAAGAGAAGAAATTCTTCAGTTAAATATAAATGGCATTGACCCGAATTTCAGTATTGAGGCATTTTTGGAATTTTGGAAAGAAACGCCATTAAATGCGCCGCGGATTTTTGAAACGGCTCACTTACATAACGATGGATCATTGATCCCGGTCGAGGTCAGTGGACAAAAGTTTACGATTGGAGAGGAGATATTCTTTTTTGGGATTGCAAGGAATGTTTCTGATCGAAAAAAAGCTGAATTAAAATTAATTGAAAGTCAAGAAAGGTGGCGGAACATACTTGTCAAAACTCCCCAAATTGGAATCTCACTTGATACGGAAGCCCGCATTATATTTGCTAACGAGTATTTTTTAAACCTAACAGGCTGGAGAAGAGAAGAAATCCTCAATCAAGATTGGTTCAGTTTGTTTATTCCTGAAGAGATAAAAAATGAGGTCAAAGGTGTGTTTCTATCTACCATGAAACAAAAGAGCACAGATGGCCTGTCCACATATGAAAACGAAATCGTCACAAAAGATGGTGATAAACGTACCATATCGTGGTCCAACGTACTCACAAAAGATTCTGAAGGGAACATCAAGGACATAACATGCCTTGGCATTGACCTCACTGAAAGAATTATGGCTGAGACAGCATTAAAAGAAAGCGAAGCAAAATATAGATCTATGATGGAAGCTATGGATGAACCCGCCTATATCTGTTCATCCGATTTCAGGATTGAATACATGAATCCCGCCATGATCAAAAAAGTAGGCAGGTCGGCGAACAATGAGCTGTGTCATGAAGTGATACATAACAACCCTCTAAAGTGTAATTGGTGCGAGCACGAAAAAGTGATGAGAGGAGAAATAATTAAAACAGAGTTAGTTAACCCCAAAGATGATCAAGCTTATTTTATTTCCCATTCACCAATTTTCCATGTCGATGGCTCGATTTCAAAACTAACAATTTACCGTGATGTGACTGAAATAAAGAAACTTGAGAATAGACTTCAACAAAGCCAGAAAATGGAATCCATCGGAACATTGGCTGGGGGTATTGCTCATGACTTTAATAACATCTTATTTCCAATTGTTGGTCAGGCAGAAATGCTCATGGAAGATTTTACAAATGGCAGTCCTGAATTTGATAGTGCTCAGGAAATATTTAAAGCAGGAAAAAGAGGGAGTGACCTTGTTAAGCAGATCCTCTCATTTAGTAGAAGATCAGAGCAACAAATGATGCCTGTCAGAATTCAGAAAGTTCTAAAAGAAGTTCTAAAGCTGACGCGTTCAATAATACCAGCGAATATCAAGATTAACCATCAAATCCAAGAAGATTGCAAACCCATACTTGCTGAACCCACTCAGCTGCATCAAGTCCTAATGAATCTTATCACCAATGCCTATCATGCCGTTGAGTCGAATGATGGCGGTATTTTTATCGGACTTAATGAAACGGATGAAAGACCTTTCAAAGCTGGTATTTCCTCTTTTGGAAATCAGTATCAGAACTATGCTCTTCTCAGGATTATAGATACTGGTGCGGGAATCGCTAACGAAATTATAAATAAAATCTTCGACCCATATTTCACAACAAAAGAAAGGGGTAAAGGAACAGGGCTTGGCTTGGCTATGGTTTATGGTATCATCAAAGAATTTAACGGTGAAATACGGGTGTTCAGTCAATTAGGCAAGGGAACTACCTTTAAGATATACTTACCATTAATTGAAACGGAAGATAGTGTCGAGCTAGAGGAAATGTCAAAAGCAGATTTGTCAGGCAATGAGAGAATTCTTGTTGTTGACGATGAGGATTCAATAGCAAAACTCGAGACTCAAATGCTTGAAAGGTCAGGATATACAGTAACACAACGAACAAGCAGTATTGATGCACTAGAGAGATTCAAAGCCACCCCAGACGAATTCGACTTGATTGTAACCGATATGGCCATGCCAAATATGAGTGGTGATATCCTGGCAGAAAAAATTTTAGAAATCAGGCCGGACATTCCAATTGTAATTTGTACAGGTTTTAGTGAAAGATTAAATAGGCAAAGAGCAGAAACCCTTGGAATTAAAGGCTATCTTAACAAACCTGTTGTGAAATCCGAGTTAACACAATTGGTAAGAAAACTACTTGACAGTCAAAACCCATGAGTTGAAATTCGAGAATGAAAATCAACAAAACGACCAGTCCGCTAAGCTCTGGATCCAGCTCATTCGGCTTTTATCAAGTCCTTTCTTGGTGATTGTTATTAAATCATCAATCAAAAGGGGCTTATCCAGAAATGCAGCTACCTTGAGGCCCTTTGCTTTCAATTTATCCAGTCTTTCACTGTAACCAGAACAGATGATGATAGGAATGTCGGGACGAATTTTCAATATTTCCTGGGAAAGCTCACTGCCGGTCATACCGGGCATTGCACAGTCGATGCCGGCGTCTCACCCAGGGTTGAATGTATGGCAGGATTCTTTCACTCACTTTACAACTTAAGGTTCGTCAAGAAAATCCTCTCCGAGCATGTAATTTACAATAGGTATGATTGATTCGTTTCTTGGATAAGTTATTAGAAAGTTACTTGAAGCCGGGGGAGCGATGTTACCAAAGTCCGACAAAAGTGGGCTCGTCACATTAGTGTAATTGCCCTTTTCGACATCTTCCGGGATGTTCAAATCGACATGGACTTGGCAATATTCTCCCGGGCTGAATGATGCTTTTGAAAATATCAGAAATGGGGGGTCCCATGTTAGTGTGAAATTTGAACAACCTTTCTGCCAAACTTTACCAGGCGTCAGACCGGGCAGCACGTTATCGAGATCGTCAGAAAACTCGACGTTTGTTAGAGGTTCCTCCCAATCATTTCTAATTATAAAAAGGAATCCAGCATGGTCTTGATAGTTCTGGCGATATGTAGGGCGTTTTTCAAAGGCAATTGGGGGTTTGACCGTGACCTTATAGTCCTCTACTTCACCGCCGCTGTAATGCCCGACCGGCCCAACCCCACCCTGGTAACCAAGTGGTACCAGAATGTACCGCATATAGGTATCACCAGGAACTGTATTTTCTGGTACAAGAAAATGGAGGGGAATTTGATTTCCGGAAGATAATGATTTCGATAGAATCATTTCCCCGGCATCAAGAAAATCACCGTCTTGATTGACATCCAGATAAACATACAGGTCACCACCATCATATGGATAAGAAACATTGACAGTTTTTTCCGTCCCTGGAACAAGATCCGAAATTAGTTGTATGCCGTCTTCGTCATCACTGCCATATTGGCATTTATATGGGATCCCCGATTCATTCAAATCATCACCATCCGCTTCTATACTTGGCTGTTGACCAGATTCTGCGTCTCTGCACCACCCGAGCAATACGTTGTTACCATATACATCGGCGCAGCATTCACCATAGGATTCGGGAGCATCTCCACAATCGGTCCCTGGAGCTGGGGGAGTGTCCGTTAAATTCCAGGCATCAGTGTAGACATTGACAACCATTGAACCAGTAACTCCAGGGTCATGAAATGTGATATTGAAGATAACCGGGGTTCCTACGGTCCTGATCTCTTCCAAATTCAGGGGGGCCCAAGAGGGTAAGGATGCATAGGGGAGAATATCCCATATTGCCTGACCGTCCCAGACAGATATATCATCAAGCGTGAGAGGGGTGGGGCAAGTTGAGGTCACATTAAACTTTGATGGAATCTGACCGCCAGGCAGATATACCGCCACTGTATAGGTGCCAGAACATGTAAAAGAATTAAAGGGCCTTGACTTAACAATAGGGCTGAGTGAACTGTTCAGTTTGATGGGGGTCACATAGGCATCAGGGTCAAAGCAATCCTGCAGTGGCGCAGATGGATCACAGGGTATGGCATTGGAAAATGCATTATTTGCGATCAAAACAAACCAACCTGAAAGAATTATCAACAATAAATTCTTCATGTTTTCCCCCTCTTATTTGCAAAAAAGCCGGGCTACCCTTCTCAAGGCAATCCGGCTATCTCATCAAGATCCGTCGCTTCCCAATCATGAGAAAAACATCCTTAACAAAAGATTTTGTAGTGATTTGGCTTTTAACAATTTAGGAACTTGCATTCTGATGACAAAAGTATGCCAAACCTTTAAAATGTCCCGTCGCTAAGTCACCCCATAATGGCATATCGGGGCATATCGAGCTCCTGGTGATCTTTAACATGAATCATGAACGCTACTATAGGTTCAGCGGCAGAATTTGAGCTGTTTCGAATAGAAGATCTTAAAGTTCAGGTTTTACTTAAATAACAGTAGTGTAGGTGGGATTGAGTGTCAAGAAAATTATGTGCACTGTCCTTATTCTGCAGTGAACATCTCATGGAAGATAAAAGGCTCGCTTTTTTATAACTCCGACAATTTACTCAAAAGCAGCTTAAATAATGTACAGTTATAAGGGACAAAATCTATTCATTTTCTTTCTTTAAATTTAAATCCATTTATTTCATTTCATGTATAGAGGAACATTACAGCTCAAATCGATTGACCATCTGGTTCAGTGTCCCTGCCAGTTCAACCAGCTCGTCCGCACTGATATTGACCTGATTTGAACTCCTGACGTTATCGCTTGCAGTCTGGCTGAGGCCTTTGATGTCTTCTTTTACATCTGCAGCGGATAGGGCTGTCCCTTCTACGTCACCGTGAATCTGATCCACAGTTTCGGCGGCCTGGTTTACATTTGTTGAGATCTCCTTGACGGTTGCGGACTGTTCTTCCACAGCTGCCGAAACCGAGGTGACCATTTCGTTGATGTCGTGAATGACTTGGACAATGGCCTCAATGGCTTGAACAGACTCACGGGTGGTGGTCTGGACACGGGAAATCTGCTTGTTGATCTCCATGGTGGCCTCAGCCGTCTGTCTTGCCAGGTCTTTGATTTCGTTGGCCACGACTGCAAAGCCTTTGCCGGCTTCTCCGGCCCGTGCCGCTTCAATGGTGGCGTTAAGGGCCAAAAGATTGGTCTGATCCGAGATGTCTGCGATACTTTCTGTTACCCGGCTGATTTCTCCTGCTGTAGTTCCGAGTTCGTCCACCTTTATCGAAACCTCTGTGGCTTGGTCCACTGCGCGGGTGGTGGTCTGGGATCCTGTGGCAATGCTTCTGGCGATATCCGTTATAGCATCTGCCATCCCCTGGGTCGCCTGAACAATTTCCTGGATATTGTGATTGGTCTGCTCTGTTTCTACGGCAACACGGTCCATGTTACCGGACATCTGCTGGGCAGCAGAGGCAACATTGGCGGCCCGCTCTGCGTTCTGCTCGGAATTGGTATTGATCTGCCCGGCCACGTCTGATAAATTTCCGGCAGAGGAGGTCAGGCGTTTGGTGATTGTGGTGATTTCCAGAATCATCTGCTGAAGGTTTTTTCTCATATCATTCAGGGAGGAGGACAGTGTGCCAATTTCCCCCGGCTGATCAGCATCCAGTTTTTGAGTCAAGTTGCCGGCTGCCACCTGGGAAATCATGTTAATGGCAATTTCCAGGGGTCTGAACGCTTTGATCACATAAATTCTCAGGCTGAAAAGAGCCAGCAATATGGCCCCCGCCATGGCCACAATGAGGACAAGGTCTGCATTCCGGGACTGGGTGAAACGTTCGGTGATGTCGGTAACAGAAACCAGCCGGGCAACAGGCATGTCGTTCATATCCAGGACCGGCTGGACGGCAATTGAGTAGGCTGCGTCTTCCCCCTTTTGCGTGAACAAATCGACTTTCTCAAGGGCGGGGAGGGTCAGGTTGAGTGCTGAAAACAATTCAGGATTCGAACCGGCTGAAAGTCTGCCCTCATCGGAAACCAGAAAAATATGACTGCCGTCCCGCTCAGACACGGCCTGGCAGAGGTCTTTCATCCCCAGATTATACACACCCGTACCATAAAGTTTTCGCCGGCTCTTAATGGGAATCGCCAGACTGAGGACGATACTGCCGTTGTTGTCCTTTTCAAGACCAACAACCT
The DNA here is from genome assembly GCA_004796375.1 of Desulfobacteraceae bacterium. Lineage (GTDB taxonomy): Bacteria > Desulfobacterota > Desulfobacteria > Desulfobacterales > Desulfobacteraceae > MADRE2. The sequence goes on along the minus strand of QZLA01000057.1, from coordinate 1,379 downwards.
CTTTCTGGATTTCCAGGGCCTTGGCTACTGTGGTTTGGACGGATTTCCCAGATGCAGGAGCGGGAGACGAGTAAACAAGCTCACCCTTTGCATCAGTGAGCAAAAGGTTGGTAAACACCTTCTGCTCCTTCATTAAATCGTAGAATTTATCCGCATGGTGTTTCACCCGGGTCATGTCCTTGTCTTTCAGGGCGGTTTTAATTTCGTAGTCGTCGGCCATATCTGATGCTCGCTGATTCATCCTGACCAAGAATTCTTCAACAGCCATTTCCCAAGCGTATAGCTTTCCTACATTCACAGGTTTGGCAAGGCTTTTTTCCACTCTATCCCTACCTGCATTCCCGGCGTAAATCAAAATCAGGGAAACAATGAGGATCAAAAAGGAAACTACCAACAGAATACGATTTTTAAATGACATACAGACGCTCCGGCTCAATTGGTTGTATATGGTTCTGAATCTTGCTTCATTCCCCAACTTATCAGAATTGAATTGCTATCGTTAGCAAACACTCTATTCGATTAGATTTTACAGATTTCAATACTGATCGTTTAAATTAACAATAGACAAATGTTATCACAACAATTTTTTAATACAATATTATCATTTCTTTTTAACCCAGATCCTGCAATCATGATTTCGTGGAGTAAAAAAGCTATTTAAAAATATGAGAACCATTCGATTTAGTAAAATGACATATGGTATTTGGTAAAATTCGAGGCCTAGAGGTTCATAAATAAAAAGCGTTCAATCATGGTATAAAACCGGATCAGCAAGAATCTTCAAAAGGGCAGGACTGGAGGAAGCATTGTTTGGGATACAAAATTAAAAAATCCTCTTGACCTTGTCCATTCGATCCTTTATTGTGTCCACCGTTCCTGCGCTCGTTAATACTGAAACTGATTTTCCTTCTGCACTGAAACTGTTAATTCTGGAATCCTGACTGCTGTTGATCTGATCCGAATGTTCTGAATGATGTTGATAAATTGGGGCTGGGTAGCTGGTAGTTACCCAGTCTTTTCTTTTCTGTTATTGTTGACAGGCAAATTGGATTGTCCCAGTCAAGTATCAACCCACAGATAGCAGATCAAGTACAATGGACCAGAGCTTGGGTGCCTGTCTATCATTCCTGAAAATATATGCCCGCAATTGATCCTTGAAATTGGTATACTGTATTCGTCCTGACCCGCCAGGATGATTTTAACATTTTTCATAGGAGGGCATCACAATGAAAATTTCAAAGGCAATTAACAATTACCTGGCCTACCAAAGGCTCAATTCAAAAAAAACACCATACAGAATTATCGATATCTCCTGGTAGAGTTCCAAAAAGAATACGGCAAACATGATGTTTCAGCGGTAACATCGGATGACGTACTGG
>QZLA01000124.1 GCA_004796375.1 Desulfobacteraceae bacterium | reverse complement strand
ATCAGTCCCTTGTTCAGGATGTCGTCGGCCGAAACGTCGGCTGCCAGGGCAGCATTGACAAGCTCGGTGAGTTTGGCGGCATCGCAGGCCACCAGGGCTTCGGTCATTGCATTGAAATCTGTCATTTTTCTTTTCCTCGATCTATATTTGATTTATACATAATCCTACAACTTTATATCTATTCAACGCGTTAATCAATCCCATCTTTTTATAGGCTATTGGATCAAGCCGAGCAGTCGCGGGATGAAGAGGGACACATCCGGAAAATAGGTGGTAATCAGTGCGACCGGAAGCGCCACAAACGACATCAGTTTGACTGCGGTACCAATGGTTTCATGGATTTCACACTCGCCGATCCGGCAGGCCATATACAAAATGGGTGCCGTGGGCGGGCTGTTGGCTCCGATGACCACGCTGGTCCCCACAATAGCTGCAAAATGAACCGGATGCACACCGTTGGCCTGCATTACCGGAAGCAGCAGCGGAGAAATGATGACCGTCACGCTCAAATCATCCACGATCATACCGGCAACGATTAAAAAAAGGTTCACCACCAGAAGAATCCAGATGGGATCTTTGAACGTGTTGAGCATGAACTCCGTGATCTGCTGGGGCACCCGTTCCATACTGAATATCCGCCCGACCACCAGGGAGAACAGCAGGATGATCAGGATCACACCGGTGGTCTCTGCCGCTTCAATCACGCTGGTAAATATAGCCTTGGGGATCATGTCCCGGTAAATAAAGAACCCGACAATGAATGCAGCAACAGCAGATACAGCGGCCGCTTCAGTGGGGGTGAATACACCGCCGTAAATCCCGCCAAGAATGATGATGGGCAGGGACATGGCCGGCATGGCCCGGCGGGTGGACCGCCCGATGGGAGGTTTTGGCGGGGCAGGGGGTGTTCCGGGATTGTTGACCTGCAGTCTACCGTGGTTGCGGAACATGATCAAGTTGGCAATGCACAAGCCGATGATCAGCAGTATGGCCGGCCCGATGGTGGCGGCAAAACAAGCAGCCACGGATTGACGCGTGACTGCGGCAAACAGGATCATGGTAATGCTTGGCGGGATCAGAATGCCGAGCAGAGATGATATACCCAGCAGCGCGCTGGTGTAGGCCCGGGAGTATCCCCGCTCTGCCATGGGAGTGATCATGATGGAACCGATGGATGCCACTGCTGCACTGGCCGTGCCTGAAATCGCACCGAACAGGGCGGCAGCCAAAATCATGGACATGCCAAGCCCCCCCCTGATCCGACCCACAAGTGATTCGATAAACTGAATGAGCCGTTCGGCCAGCCCCCCGCTCTGCATCAAGTATCCCGTGAGGATAAACAACGGCAGGGCCATGAGCACCACAGAGTTCATCGAACGGAATCCGGTCAGCATAAGAGAGTTGAAATTGACATCATACAAAATGCCCAGCGCCAGTGTCATACCGGCAAAAGAGAGTGCCACGGGGACACCTAACAGCATGAGGATGACCAGTACGCCGATACCAATATACGCTTCCATTACTGTTCCTCCTGTGCTTCGTGGTCTATGGGGTGATGCCCGATCAGCGACCGTGCTGAAACAATAAGATCCCTTAAACCATAGAGTGTCATCAGGATGCTGGCCGTAAAAATACTGAGCATGGATGAGAGCCAGGGCAGGTAGAGAATGGGTGTGGTCTGGGGCCGTTTGATTCCCCATTCGACCAGGCCCCATGCCCAGCGGATAAAGAAGAGCAGGAGAACAAAGCAGATGACGGATACAAACAGATCGTATAACCGTTTCCCACGGTCTGAGGAGATGAGCTGATCAACAATGGTGATCCGCAGGTGAGAGCGGTTGGCGCTGGCAAGACTGGCCCCGATCATATAGAGCCACATCACCAGCAGCAGGTAGATTTCAGGCAGCCCCCGGAACGCATGCTCGAAAAAATGCCTGGCAGCAATTTCCGTTACCATCAGGATGGTGACAGCGATACTGAGTACAAAGCAGGAGATGTTCAGTAAGTTTCTTAAAAGCCATTCCATGGTTTTCATCATTACCCCCGTGTGGATTATCGGTTTAAAGAGTCACGGGCCGTGCTGCCGCAAACCACAGTGTGACCGGCCCGTGAGGGGAGTATGATTAAAGCTTGCTGGCGTTTTGACGGATCTGGTCCATCAACTCCTTACCGACAATTTTTTCCATCTCCGGCCACACTTCTGTTCTAACCGCCTTGATGGCGGCGGCGTGGTCTTCCTTTGACAGCGGAATGTACTTGATACCGTGATCAATGGCTTTCTGGCGGTACTGCATATCCAGATCGCGGCCCTCTTTGAACTGCTTTTCCATGACCAGTTTGGCAGATTCCGCCACAATGGCCTGGTGTTCTTTACTCAACAGGCTGAACGCTTCCAGGTTGGCCACCAAATTGGCGGTCATGAACTGCTGCTTGTAATGGACATAGTATTCAATGACATCCCTGAAATACTCATAATCCCAGAATATGATATTGGCGGCATCCCCGTCGACCACACCGGTCTGGATGGCAGTATACAGCTCATTCCATGCAATATCAGCGGTCTGGTACCCAAGGGTCTGGACCACGTGGGCAAATGGGAATGCAGGTGGTGTGCGCACCTTGATCCCTTTGGCACCGTCAAAGGTGGTGGCATATCTTTTCCGGGTGGATATGCCGTTGAACCCTTCAGGCCAGGGGCCGAAGAATTTCAGGCCAAGATCGGCAAACAGTCCGTCAATGATCGTGTTTAACCACCCGCCAGGGGCATAGGCGGCCATGGCATCTTCCCAGCTCAGTACCATATAGGGGGTATACAGTACGCTGATTCTTTTATCATAGGAGGTCATGGGCCAGGAGAGCATCAGGTCGATATCGCCCATGACAAACTGGTCAAACACCTCCTGCTGGCCACCCAGCTCCCCTTGAAAATACACGTTGACCTTGATACTGCCGTTGGATTTTTCTTCAATCAGTTTGGCCCAGTACTCCATGGCATTCCCCGCAGGGGTTCCCTTGCTGCCGTCTGCCGTGGCCAGTTTGATCTTGGTTGTTTTGGCCTGGGCACCGGTTACCATGAAAAACATGGCAAGGGTCAGGCAGACCAGTGTCAGGACCTGTTTGTGTAATTTACCCGATTGATTGAACCTCATAACTCCCTCCATTTTTAAGGATAATTGGATATTCTATTTCAGCCGGCACGATTACCCGATGACTGAAAAACTTGAGTCCTTGTTGATCTCTCGCAACCGGCTGTAAAAACCGATATTGCATTCTCTTTGGGTATAATGCATGGTGAATTTGACCGGGTCCCGGTCATGGTCATGACCGTTTTCGCAGGCTTTGATCAGTTCTGCCATCAGCAGCCCCACAACCGGTGCGTTTTTATATTGGTTACCGGAGGTACCCACAGCCATGTAGAATCCGGGAAGATCTGATTTGTCATAAATCGGGATCCAGTCATCAGAGGCGTCATACAGGTCAATAATCCCCTGGGCTTTGCCGGGACCGGGCACGGGAAGACCCTCCAGGCGCTGCGCCTCTCTCATGACCTGGGTGCTCCACTGCTCGGTGAAATTCTGGTTATAGGTATCGGGATCATCCACGTACTCCAGGGTATCGCATTCCGGATCCTCGGAACCGATCAATACATGATTACCGATTTCCGGCCGGGAATAGCAGCCGATATCGGAATCCGATATGATGGTCCCGAGCGCGTTGTAGTCAAATCCGTCCGGTGCCGGGACATGACAGACCTCCTGTTTGAGGGGACGGGTCTTGATATTCATACCGTCAACCACCCCGGCCATCTCGTTGATCTGATATGAATGCGGCCCGGCCACGTTGACCACCACCGGTGCTTCAATCACCGTGCCGTCGGACAGCTTGATGCCGGCACATTTTCCCTGATCTTTCAATATATCTGCGACCTGGGCATTAAACAGATATTCACCGCCGATGTTTTCACCGGCCACCTGGACGTTATGGACGGACTGCTTCGGGTCGCTGATCAGACCGGATTCCGGGATATAGATGGCCCCGGCAACATTGTCACCGGTGGGCTGGCCAAATTGTTCATCTCCGGGGAGTGTGGGCGGGCCAAACTGCCGGGTGTCGATGATGGGCATCAGTTTCTTCATTCCTGTTGCATCCAGGTCCTGGTAGCACACATGCAGTTCATCCAGGGATGACATCACCTTTTCCAGGTAATGGTTTTTTTCCGTCTTGACCACCAGGCATCCGGTATTGATATACTGGACCAGGCCGGTCGGGTCCGCCGCGCCAAGGTATTTGGGCCAGTCAAGCCAGTAATAATACCCCTCACGGGCCATGGCCACACCGTCAGGCGTGGAATAGTGGAGCCGTATAATTGCACATGATCCGGATGTGGAGCCGAATCCGGCGCCGGAAAGCTTGTCTACATTGAGAACCTTTTTTCCCTGTTTGGCCAGTTCAAATCCAACACAGGCGCCGATGATGCCCGCGCCAATCACAATGGCGTCATATTTTTTTGACATGTCTGATACTCCTTAGCTTTTGGTAAGTTCTTTTTCACCGTCCGCTTTGATGCGGTCCAGTTCATTCATCACATTATCGGGCAGGGCAGGGGGCTTATGGGTTTCCAGGATCTGATGAATTTGTTCTCTGACCCGGTCTTCAACGGTTTTTGATCCGGTTTCCACCCATTTTTCATAGGGCTGCCGTGTGAATACCTTTGACCGCCAGAGCTGATCCCTGAAGTGCTTCATGGTGTGGGACTGCTGCAGAAAGTGACCGCCCGGACCCACCTGGCGGATGACATCCAGGGCCAGGTGTTCGTCACTGACCTCAAAACCGCTGGTAAACCGCCTGGCCATGCCGATAATATCGTTGCTCATCACCAGCTGCTCAACCCCGCACGCCATGGACATGTCCATATATCCCACATCATGGATCAGGTTGAGTCCTGATAAGCCCTGGGCCATGATATGATAGGCGGCTTCTGCACCGGCCTGGGCATCCAGGCATTTTGAATCGGTGGCGCCTGCCAGTCCCCAGGTCGGCAGACCGATGGACTGGGCCACTTCAGCCTGGGCCGCCAGAGCGATGCTCATTTCAGGCGCACCCACACTCATCAGGGCCTGGCCCATATCCAGGATGCCGAAGTTGCAGCCAAGCCCGACAGGACAACCGGGTCTGCGCAACTGGGCCACGATCACACAGAATAATGATTCGGCCGTACCCTGGGCCACGGCGCCGGCCATGGTTACCGGACCGGTTGCACCGGGCTGGATGGCCGGCCCCATCATCTGGGGCATGCACCGGTCCGCTGCAACCAGAATCCGCTCGGCAGATTCCTCGGGCATCACCAGGGGGGAGATCGGCTCGGGATAAAGAATCAGGAACGGCTTTTCTTTCAGGTTGTCCTCGCCGCCGGCAACCTGGGCGGCCATATCATAGATCAGTTCAGTCCCCCGGGGTGAATAGGCCAGAAACACCACCGGTTTGGTGGTGTTGGTCACAGTGGCATGGAATTCATGAAGTTCTGCTGCAATGGCCGGTACATCCTGGGCCGAGCCCATGGGCATTACCCAGTCGATGTTTTCAAGGTGATCGGCTATCTTTGCGGCCCGGGCCAGGTCCTGAACCCGTGTTTCGTGGTACTCACCGGTCAGTGCATCCTTGGTGTTGGGGCTGGCGGTTGAGGTGCCGTAATAGCTGTTGCGACCGGATACATCCATGGCGCGGTTTCCGAGCCGGTCATAGATCGCCCACCCCTTGGGTGCCGTGTCAAGACATCCCTGTGCAATGTACTCAGGAACCTTAACCAGGTCGCCCTGCACAATGGCGCCGGAAGACTTGAGCATCTCCCTGACCCCCTGGTGCAGAACCTTTAACCCAATTTTCTCAAGAATTTCAAAGGATGTTCGCTTGATTCGTTCGACCTGATCGTCGGTCAGCATTTTGAACTGCGGGGTGGCTTTTACGGTAAGATTGGTTTGAATCATTATTTTCCCTCCTGTTTAACCATTTTTGGGAACTGACCCGCTGAGATCTCTGATATGAACCGGTGCTTGAGAGGCCAGATATTGATTTTAATTTTAAATCAATCAATGATTCGATCATTAAATCATAAATGAAATCCTGTCAACAATAAATCACACTTTTTCTAAAATAAATTTATATCGGCTTGGAAAATCAGGCTATTGAGAAGTTTGGCCGCGTTGGATCATCATATCCATAAATTGGTATAAAAGTTCCTTGATCAGTTTGGCTGCCTTGTGCTCATTTCGTTCAGATATGGCCGGCACGATGTCGTCCCAGTAACGGCACGCCAGTTCAATCTCGGGGTTTCCCCCCGGCAGGTGCTGCCGGGCATACTGCTGAAGGTTCCGGATGATGGGCATCAGCACGATTTCATAGGTCCTGTTCTGGATGATACGCAAAAATTCCTTCCGGATGTTATTTTCGATATGGATCAGATTGACCCACCCGGATGACCCGTTGCCTTTGCATCCATGCAGCTTGCCAAGGTATTCCTTTAGCAGGTCGATGTCGGCATCGGTTGCCCGCTGAACAACCAGCCGCATAATACCGGCTTCGATATTCGTACGAAACTCATACAGTTCCCTGTGTGAGATCATTGCGTGGCGCATCAGCAGCTCCAGGCTGCTTTCCATGGGTCTCGTAGTCAACTCCTTGATGAAAAAACCGCCTTTTGCCCCTTTTTTAACATCGAGCAGGGATTTCTGCTCCAGGATGGCAAGGCTTTCGCGAATGGTTCCCAGGCTCGCACCGAAAATGGTCTGCAGTTCCCTTGTCGAGGGCAGCTTGTCGCCGGGTTTATAATCACCGGCCAGGATGGCATTTTCAATCTGTCTGGTGACGTCTTCGACCAGGCTCAGGTTTTTTGCTTTTTGGAGGATGGCCATAGAATATCCCTTGAAAACAACATTGATCCAATCATTAATCTAATACAGTTTTCATCTATATCTGCTTTTTTTTGATATGGCAAGTATTTAACTCCATAAAGTGCGCGGGTCAAACCCATCGATTCCAGGTCATCTGCCTTTGGCGATATTTTGGCTGAGTTTGAGTAATATCCCTTGATCTTCGGGGTGAAAATTCTTAAACTGAAGGCAAATATCTCGTCTCAAGCAAGTTTTGTAAAATGCAGCATCATTAAAACATGTGTTCAGAATTCATTTAATCCGGGTTGACTCATGAAGCATTTACTAATATTGTTCCTGGCGCTGCTCTCAAGCTATTCACCCATTTTGGCATCTGAGCTTGATGCCTATAAAAAGCCCTGGCATATATTGGGTTTTTTTGACGGTGAAAATGAAGAACTCGAAAAGATCTGTGAATACAATATCAATCAGTTGGAAGATATCGATCAAGCCTATGCGAGAATCGTCGCTGTTTTTGACCGGACCTATAAGAAATCCAGGGACTCCTCGGTCAGAATTTATGATATCACCCAGGACAGCAATCGTAATCAGATCATATCCAACTCCATCAGCATCGGGGAGAGGGATATGGGGCTGCCCGATGTTCTGGATGAGTTTCTTTCAAAATATCTGGGTGACCGCAACATTTTAATCATCAAGGCCCATGGGTATGGGATCGTGAGTCCGCCCGCCCTGAGAATCGGATACAACAGTCCCCAGGATCCCCTGGTTATCAGCCAGGTGCTGCGTGAACGGTTGAGTCGCCCCCTTGAGGTCATGATATTTGACAGCTGCAACATGGCAACCATCGAGGTCGCCTATGAGTTCAAGGACCAGGTTTTTGTTATGGTGGCCTCCCAGGACCTGATGTATTATTCCATTGATCTTGTTGAGAAGAATGCCTACTCATCACGGCCGGGTATTGACTATATCAACCTGGTCTTGAACCTGAGACCCCGTTCAGATCCGATCACCATTGGAAAAAATGTGGTAACCGGTTTTATGGACATCGTCAGCAAAAAGGATGCACTGTATAACAAAGCCACCATCTCTGCCCTGGATCTGGGTCAACTGGATATTACCGTTTTTAAAAGTATTGCCGAACATCTGCTCAAGGGTCTCAATGATCCGGAAGACAGAGCGCATTATATGAAGGCCCTTGAAACTACACTGGAGAAGGCCAGTTGCTTTAAGCCGATCGGAAGAAACAGCATCCTGACCCACTATGATATACAGGATTTTTTATTTATTTTAGAAAAGAACCTGGGTTTCTCTTTTGACAGACCGCCTTCCTGTGTGATTCAAAGCTACAGCAACAACTATGTCCGCAGGTCATCCGGGCTTTCCATATTATTTTTCAAGGATCTTTCAGGGGTATCATCCATCCGGAAAAAGGACCTGATGGACAAGTACTCCCGCTCAAAATTTGCAAAAGACACGGGTTGGGATCTATTAATTAAACGGTATCACGAGTTAGCCGGTACGCTGTGATTGATTTTCATCCAGGGCTTTTCTAACCATTTTTGCCATATCAGACTTTACCACCGGCTTCATCAAAAGGCCTTTGACCCCCAATGCCTTTGCCTGATCTTCATTGATCCGTTCGCTGAAACCCGTGCAGATGATGATGGGTACATCCTCCCGAATCGCAAGTATTCGTTTCGCCAGCATATCTCCGGTCATACCGGGCATGGTCATATCGGTAAGCACGAGATCATAGTGGTTCGGAGCGGACTGAAACGCCCTAAGTGCCTGATCACTGCTTGGGAATGACTGAACGCGGTATCCCAGGCGCTCCAGGATTTGAGAGACAAGCTGCAGGACGGATGCATCATCATCTACCAGGATGATGCGTTCATTCATGCCTTGGGGACCCGCCTCGGGTTTGTCTTTTTTTTCCAGAACCGGTTTCCCGGCCAGGGGAAAATAGACGATAAATTCAGATCCTTTATGCAGTTCGGTCCGGACTTTTATTTCACCTTTGTGTTCCTTTACAATGCCGTAAACCACTGACAATCCCAATCCGGTTCCACGATCTTTTTCTTTTGTTGTGAAGTACGGTTCAAATATTTTATCCAGTGATGACGGGTGAATGCCCTTGCCATTGTCTGAGATCGACATTTTTACATACTTCCCCGGACTTAAAAGACTGTCCTGCAAATCGGCAACCCCCAGGGACACCTGTTTGAGTTGAACCCGGATTTTTCCATTTTTTTCTTCAACCGCATGATACGCATTGGTTATCAGGTTCATTGCCACCTGGTGAATCTGGGTAGGATCGGCCATGGCAAGACCGCAATCAAATTGGATGTCACTGGATATTTCAATGTTGGATGGAATGGTTGCCCGTGTCAATTTGAGGACCTCTTTGAGCACAGATTGAATCTTTGTGGGAATAATTCTGTGCTCTGTCTGGCGGCTGAAAGCAAGAATCTGTTTGACAAGATCGCTGCCCCTTTGGCCGGCCTTGAATATCTCACAGGCATAGTGGTGCTCCGGGCTGCCGGTGTCCAGGTCATCGATAAGCAGTTCAGACATGCCGACGATGGGAAAGAGAATATTGTTGAAATCGTGGGCAATACCACCGCTGAGGTTTCCGATGGCCTCCATTTTCTGGGTCTGCTGGAGCTGGGTCTCCATGTTTTTCTGTTCGGTGATATCGAATAAGAAGCCACGTAATGCGACCGCTTTGCCATCTTTTTTCACCAGGCTGACCAGATCATTGATCCAGATCACCTGGCCATCTTCCCTGAGCATCCGGTATTCAAACTGATGATCCCTGCCTTCCTGGGTTTCTGTCTTACAAAAATTGATACAATAGGTCCTGTCGTCCGGATGGATGGTGTTGGCCCAAAAATCAAAATCTGTCCAAATCTCAGCCGGAAATCCTGTGATTTCAAGTATCTGTGGGCTGATGTAGGTGAATTTGAAAGATGACAGATCCATCTCGTATGCAATGGCTTTGGTGGTTTCAAGCAATGATTTATAGAGGGCCTGGTTTTCGAGAAGGGTTTGTTCCGCGTTTTTCAGCTTTTTTTCTGTTTCCAGCTCATGGAACAGCCGTTTGAAAACCATCGGCAATATATCGGTGAGGTCAACACCTTTGGTCAGGTAGTCCCGTGCACCCAGCTTCATCATATCCACGGCGGTTCTCTCGTCCCCGTGGCCGGTCATTGTTACAAACGGTACAGAAAACCCGGCTTCTGCCAATAAACGGACAAGGTCTGACCCGTCCATGTCCGGAAGCCGCTGATCAATGAGAAGAACCAGTTCGGGGTTTTCCTTTATCTTTGAAATTGCCTCGGCACCGGTTAAGGCGCCCTGGCAGTCAAAACCCGCTCTGCGTAAAGATTTTTGTGCGAGCTTGTTAAGGCCTTCATCATCTTCAACCACGAGCACCTGATAAGCGGATGCACTCATTTCCTGTCCGTCCATATCCTTTTTGTCCCTGGATTCCATTACTCCCCGTTGATTATGGGCACCTGGACCACGGAAAGAAATAACCCGAGTTGACGGACGGCATTGACAAAATTCTCATAATCAATGGGTTTCGTGACATAGTTGCTGCATCCCATTTCATGGCAATTGACGATCTCCCTGGGATCATCGGTTGTCGTAATCATGATCACCGGCAGTTTTTTCAGGTTTGGATCTGCCTTGATCTGGGACAGGACCTGAACACCATCCACCTTTGGCATCCGGATGTCAAGCAGGAGGATGTAAGCACATCCGGATGCCCGTTTGGGGCCGTCTCCTTTTTTAAACAAGAAGTCTAAGATCTCCTGACCGTCTTTAAACAGGATAATTTCATTGATGATACCCGCACGCTTCAAATTTTTTCGGATCAAATTTGCGTGGCCGTCATCATCTTCGGCGACCAGGATAATAACATCTGAGTGCATGTGTGTTTCCTTTATAAGGTTCAAGATTCACCCTTGGGCAGTGATATATAAAACCGGCTGCCGACACCGGGTTCCGACTCTACCCGGATCGATCCGTCCAACCTGGACAGCAATCTATTTACGATCGTCAATCCTAATCCCTCGCCATGATCTTTGTCAGGTTCCAGCTGGTGGAAAATCTCGAAGATTTTATTGATATGGTTTCCATCTATACCGATGCCATTATCCTCAATACAGTACACGGACCGGTTCCCAGCGATTTCCCCTGATACGCGTATAGCCCCGGGGCGCTCGGGATCCAGGCATTTGATTGCATTATCCAGGAGGTTGGTGAAAACCTGGTCGATCTGGATGGCATCGCTCATGCACTCCGGGAGATCCTGAACGCTTACTTTGACATTGGATTCATTGATTTTAAATTCAAGGGATTCCATAACTTTTGCAACCAAATGATTCATATCGAGCGGTTCAATGTGTATGGCAGCCCGGCCTGATCTTGATAAACGCAGCAGGCCCGAGAGCAGTCTTTCCATTTTCAATGCACTGGCCCGGATAAATTTCAAGGCTTCGGGAATATCCTCATCAAGAATCGGTTTGAGTTGATTGCTGAGCTGCGAAACGGCCGGGTCAGTCAGCACTTGGTTCAACTCCTTGACCGCGAACTCAAGTTCCTTGGAATACCCGTCAATATTCACAAGGGGAGAGCGCAGGTCATGGGAGGCAACATAGACCACCTGTTCAAGCTCTTCATTTTTCGCATTCAGATCCATGTTTGTCCGGGCAAGGTCCTCCTGGGCCTGTTCACGTTCGGCAACATTCTGTACCAATGCTTCATTGATGGTAACAAGGGAACGATAGCGCCAGAATGCCATTAATGCGGCGGTAATAAAGACTAAAACACCGCTCAACACAAGGATGCGCTGGGTCGTCCAATAGGTTGCCGTCAAGCCGAACCATTGATCATGGAATTGCTGGAACACAGAATCCTGGCTGGCTTTATAGTTTTTTACATGGTGGTCGATCCTGTCCAGGAGTGCCCGGTTCCCTTTTTTTTTGGGCACGGCAAAGTAGGCTGAAAAGGGGTCAAAAACAATGGGTGTTTTATAAAACACCTCATTGATATCCTTACGCGTGAAGGCATAGGTGTTATTGACGGCAACCACATCTACCAGGTTGTTCTTCAGTGCGTCAAATGCCGTTTCATAGTTATCAAACTCAGAATAAACCAAAGGAATCTGGAACTGGCTGACAAGTGTTTTCAGTCCCAGCGTGATTTTATTTTTTCGCCTGACCCCGATTTTTTTCCCTTCCAGGTCCAGGATGCTGTTGACCCCCCTTTCCCGGGTATAGATTGTCCCCCAGAATGTCCAGATCGCTTCTTTGGAATAGTTGAAGTGCTTTTGCCGCTCTTCACTTTTGCCCAAAGAGGTCATCAGGTCCAGCTTATTTGCCTTCAGTAGGTTAAGGCACTCTTTAAACTCGCATGTCACAAAATCAAGATCCCACGCCTCCTCAGCAGCGACCTGTTTTAATACATCTACAAACAGTCCCTGAGGTCCGTCTTCATCATAGACAATCGGTTTGTTCTGAAAGATTCCGACTTTAACCCGGTTATCTGCCCATGCAACCTTTGACTGCATCGTAATCAAGCACAGGGATATCATGATGAAAGTGAATGAAACGCATCTGACTGGATGGAAGGAGGGAAAGATCATAATCGTCTTCATGAGATTTCCTCAAGTTATCGATACATTTCAAGGAAAGCACTGCTGTGGCACCCCTTGAATGATCAATTTAACCCGGATACTTTCATTGAATCTTTGAAACCGCTTCTAATTGGATCACCGTATAAAATATACCAAATACCGAAAATTGAAAATGTTAAATTTCAAAGACCAGATATTT